>CAZSQF010000088.1:0-10174 GCA_964608935.1 uncultured Actinomycetota bacterium
TCGGTCGCCCCGGTCGACCGCGCGGCGATGTCGGCGAGCAGACCGTCGCCGAGCCGGTCCGCGTCGCGCATGCACCACCTCCTGGCGGACGGACGGCAGGAGGCTATCCCCGACCGCCGGCCGGTCCCCGTGGCGCACCTCGTCCGATCAACCGGAGGCCGAGCAGCTCACGCCGGTCGGCCACCACCAAGGGGTGTTCGTGCACGAGCCGTGGAGCCCCGCTCACGTGGGCCGAGCCCTGTGGACCCCGGACGACCAGGGTTCTGTCGGCGACGGCGAGCCAGGTCGCATCGACGCCGGACCGCCAGCGCGCGACGGCGGACGGCCGGCCGACGGCGGCGCTCCGCCGGTCGCCGGTGTCGGACCACAGTCGACGGCCGGTGTCGGGATCGAGGGCCGTCACCCGTTCGCCGGTGTCGCCGGCGTGGGCTGCGGACGCCAGCACGCCGCCGTCGCCGGCGAGCCTGACCGCGGTCACCGGCCCTGCGACCTGCGTGCTCCAGCGCAGGCTGCCGTCCGCGACCTCGCGTGCCTGGAGCCAGCCCGGCCCGCCGCTCACGACCACCACGTCCGCGCCGACGGTAACCGTGAGCGGGGCATCGAACGCGACGGTGTAGGTCCCGTCGGCGCTGGGTCCCCGTAGCCGGGCCGTCCACCGGGTGTCGCCCGTCGTGGCGTCGACCGCATGCAGCGTCCCGGCGACACGGGCGACCACGAGCCCGTGGCCGCCGCCGATGGCGCCTATCGGCGCCGGCAGCGCATGCCGCCAGCTCTCGCACCCCGCCGGCGCGCAGCGCAGGGGGCCCGTGGCAGCGCCGGACGACCCGATGGCGTCGGTGGGGCCGTCCGCCGGCTCGGAGGCCGTGCCCGTGCCGTCCGGGCCCGGCAGCTCGACGCCGTCCGCCGCCGTGTGGGTGGGCGACGGCGGTACGGGCGGGCCGAGCAGCACGCCGGTGACCAGGACGACAGACACCGCCGCGCCGAGCACCGCGACCGTGCCTCGACCACCGTTGCCGGCGCCCGCGCGTCGACCCGCGGAGGCCGGGGTGGTCAGCCCACCCCCGCAGCGGCCACAGAAGCGCGCGGATGCCTCGTGCCACTCGGCCCCGCAGGCGGGACAGCTGAGGCGTCGCCGACTGCGCACGTTGCCTCCCACGGCTCGCGTCGCACGCGGGTCCCAGGCTACGCGCCGGTCGGCAGGCCGGAGCGAGCGGTTGTCCACAGCCTCGGGCGGGCCCGTCGGCTCGGGACCCCCACCCGGTCGTAGCGTCGGCTGCCGCCGAGCCAGGAAACGGCCGCAGATGGTCTCCACCTCACAAGAGGCGCCGGCGGCGTCGCCGGCGGTCGCACGCGCCGCCGACACCAACGCGCTCCCGGTCGCGATCGACCTCACCGGTCCCCACGCGGACGGCGTTCGCCGGTGGATCGAAGGCGTGCTCGGGTGGCAGCCGGTGGACAGCCCCACCGCGGCGCTGGTGCCGCCGGCCGTCCGGCTCGTCGACGTCGCGGCGGACCCGTCGGGTGGAGACCGTGCCGTCCCCGCGGTGCTCCTGATCACCGGCGACGACGGTCCCGCGCGCGTGGCCGCGGCGGGGGCGGCGCATGTGCCGGCCGCCGTGGTGCGCTGGCCCGAGGACCGTGACGATCTCGCGCGCACCGTCGAGGCGGTGGTCGCACTGCCCCGCGACACCCGCGGGGTCGTCACCGCGCTGCGGGTCGGCGGAGCGGCCGGCGGGGTGGGCACCACCACGGTCACCCTGGCGCTGGCCGGATTGGCCGCCTGGCGCGGTTCACGGGTGCTCGTGGTGATCCGCGACCGTGCCCTCGTCCGCGAGGTCCGCGACGTCCCGGCGGCGGCGCTGGCCAGCCCCGACCTGTGGGACCGCGCGACGGCCCTGCCGGGGGTCGCGGGTGCCCGCGCGGTGCACGTCGCGCCGACCGAGCCCGGCGATCGCGAGCCGACCGGGCTCGGGCGCGGGCTGGTCGTGGTCGACGCCGGTGTGGCCAGCGACGCTGACGTGCTGGTGGGCCGGGCGGATGCGGCGGGCCTACGGGCATTCGCGGCCACGGCTGCGGCCGCGATCGTGGTGGTCGGTGACGGCCCCGCGACCCCCTCCGCCCTGGCCCGTGCGTGCGGCCCCCGCCGGCGACTGTCGCTGCCGTGGTCGGCCAGGGTGGCGCGGGCCGGCCTGTACGGGCGTGTCCCCGCCGGCCTGCCCGGAGGGTGGCTGCGTCGACTCGCCCCACTTGCCCCGCGCCCGGGTCCCGGCCCGTCCCGCTGACCCCGTCCCGAACGGGAGGTCCAACCGTGCCCGCCGAGGTCGCACACGACGCAGCGCCCGCGCCCCGGCTCGACGCGCGGCTGCGCGACGCCGTGGCGCGCCGGCTGCGCGACGACGACGAGGTCACGGCCGGCACCGCTGACCGGGCGGTCCTGCGCCGCGCCGTCGCCCGCGCCCTGGCTGCCGAGGGCGTGGTCGCGGCCCCGGACGTGTGGGCGCGCACGGTGCGCGACCTCGTCGACGAGCTCGGGGGGCTCGGACCGCTCGAGGCGCTGCTGCGGGATCCGGCGGTGACCGACGTCATGGTCAACGGACCGCACGAGGTCCACGTCGAGCGGGATGGACGGCTGCTCCCGGTCGCGCTCGGGTTCGAGGACGATGCGCACGTCGAACGCGTTCTGCGCCGCGTGCTCGGGCCGATCGGTGTGCGCCTGGACCGGACCCACCCCTATGCCGACGCGGTGCTGCCCGGCGGCGTGCGGCTCCACGCGATCCTTCCGCCGCTGGCCGACCGCCCGACCGTGACGCTGCGCCGGGTGCCGGCCGTCGTGCCGGGCTGGGACGACCTGGCCGCCTCCGGATCGGTGCCCGCCGAGGTGCGCGACCACCTCGTCGCGGCCGTCGCCGCACGCCGCAACCTGGTCGTGTGCGGCCGTGCCGGTGTCGGCAAGACGACCCTGCTGGCCCGGCTGCTGTCGGAGGTCGGCGACGACCGCGTCGTGGTGATCGAGGACGCGCCCGAGCTGCACCGACCCGCCCCGCACACCGTCCACCTGCGCGTGCGTCCCCCCACCCCCGACGGCATCGGCGAGGTCGACGTGGCCACCCTGGTGCGCAACGCCATGCGGATGCGGCCCGACCGGCTCGTGGTGGGGGAGATCCGTGGGGTCGAGGTGGCCGGCCTGCTCCAGGCGATGAACACCGGTCACGACGGCTCGATGTCGACCGTCCACGCCAACGGGCCTGACGAGGCGCTGGTCCGGATCGAGGGCATGGCACTGCTCGCCGGCATCCCGCTGGCCGCCGCTCGGGCCCAGGTGGCTGCGGCGATCGACCTCGTGGTCGCGCTCGACCGCAGCCCGGCCGGGACCCGCCGGGTCGTCGGCGTGGTCGAGGTCGTGGCGGCCACCGAGGGAGCGACGACGCGAGCGGTGTGGTCATGTTGACGCGCCGGCCGCCGGACCCGATCGCCATCGACTTGCTGCGCCTGCGCGCGAGCGTCGGGCTCGACATCGGCGCCGCCGACGTCCTCACCCCCCGGTCGCAGCGAGCGCTCGCGGTGGCCACGGCAACCGGGGCACCGGTCATCGAGGCGCTCGACGGCGCCGCGGCCGCGGAGGACGACGCGCGTCGGGCGGATCGGGCCGTCGCCGTCGCGAGCGCCCAGACACGCGCCGTGGCGGGCGGGCTGCTGCTCGCGCCGGTCGTGGTCGTGCCCGGGCTCGGCCGGCTCGTCGGCGCCGACCTCCTCGGCTTCTACACCACCCGGCTCGGGCTGGCCGTCGGCGCCGTCGCGGCCGGGCTCATGGCCGTGGGCGGGATGGTCGTCCTCCGGCTCGTCCGTCGCGTGGGGCAGCCGCCGCGGCCCCAGCCGGTGATGGCCCGGCTGCTCGTGGGGGCAGCGGCCGCCCTGGCTGTGGGCGTGCTGGTCCACCCGCTGGTGGCGCCGGTCCCCGTCGTCCTGCTGCTGCGTCGGCCCCGGTCCGCGCCGCCGCCGCGTGGTGTCGACGAGGCCGCCGATCTCGTGGCGACGGCGATGGCCGGCGGCATGCCGCCCGGAGAGGCGCTGCGGACGGCCGCGGCGCAGCTGCCCGACCTGTCGCGGCGTCTGCGCCGTGCCGCGTTCGACCTCGAGCTCGACGTCGGCGCGCCGGGTCGTGACGACGCCGACACGGCCCTCGAGCGGCTCGCGGCCGTCCTCACCACGGCCCGCGACGTCGGCGCGCCGAGCGTGCCGACGCTGCGCCGGCTCGCCCGCGACCTGCGGGCCGAGGACCTCGCGCGGGTGCTGGCCGCCGCCGAGCGGCTCCCCGCCCAGCTCACCTTCCCCACCGCCCTGTGCCTGCTGCCCGCGACCGTGCTGCTGGTCGGTGCGCCGATCGTGCATGCCGGACTGGTGGCCGCCGGCACCTGAACAACAAGGAGAACCGCATGTCCCTGATCCCGCCCATCCGCCCCGCACAGGCCGGCCGGCACGGCGAGGACGGCTCGCTCGTGACCGAGTACGGGCTGCTCGCGGTGGTCGCCGCCACCGTCGCCGGCGTGGTCATCGCGTGGGCCAGCAACGGCGCGCTCGTGACCCTGTTCAACGCCCTGCTGCGGCACGCCCGCAGCCTCGTGGGCGCATGATTGCGCCGCGGTCACCGGTCCGGCCCCGGCGGGCCGGGCCGGTTCCGGTCGGCGAGGCCGGCGTGCTGAGCCTCGAGGCGGTCCTCGTGCTGCCCATCCTGGCGTTGCTCGCGCTCGGGTTGCTCGAGGTCGTCGGCGTCGTCCGCGACGTCCTGCTCCTGCACGAGGGCGCCCGAGCCGGCGTGCGGGCGGCCGCGACCACCACCGGCGTCGCGCCCGTCGAACAGGCCGTGCGCGAAGCCGTGCCTGACGTCCCCGTCGTGGTCACGGTGTCGCCGGCGACACGGCGCGACGGCGATCTGGTCCGGGTCGAGCTGGTCCTCGACCGCAAGGTCGGGCCCGTCACGCACCGGCTGCGCGCCAGCGGTGTCGCACGCGTCGAGCCGGCGGTCGGCACCGGACTCGGCCCGTGACGCGCGACGAGGACGGCACCGCCAGCGTGGTGCTGCCGATGCTGCTGTGGCTCGCGACGCTGTGCGCGATCGCGCTGATCGATCTGGGCGCCTACCTCGTTGCGGCCTCTCGGGCACAGGCACTGGCCGACGCCGCCGCGCTCGCCGCGGTGTCCGCTGACGCGACCTTCGCCGGGGCGGGGGGCCCCCGTGCCGAGGCCGTCCGGGTCGTCGCCGCCGGCGGTGGCGAGCTCGACGACTGCACCTGCCGTGCTGGGCGCCGTCGCGCCACGGTCGCCGTCAGCGTCGAGGTGCCCGGGCTCGTGATCCCTCGCCTCGGCGCCGGCCGGGTCGTCGCTGAGGCGTCGGCCGTGCTCGCCCCACCCGCCGACCTGCGCCCCGGTCCATCCGGGAGCGTGCCGGCTGGCTCGACCCCTGATGACCGGGTGGCGGCCATCCGATCCCTGGCGCGACTTGCCCAGCGGCGCCGCCGCGGCGACGATCCACCTGAGATCGCACCGACCAGACATCGCGGGCACATGACGGACACGTTCAGGGTTCGACGGGCCGGTGTCGCCGACGCCGACCTGCTGGCGGAGGTCGGGTCGCGCACCTTCGTCGCCGCGTTCGCCGCGGCGAACCACCCCGACGACGTGGACGCCTACGTGGCGGACGCCTTCTCCCCGGCGCAGCTGGCGGACGAGCTCGCCGACCCGGCGTCGACGTTCCTGATCGGCTACGACGATGCCCGGTCGGACGGCCACCCGGTGGGCTACGCCCGGCTGGTCGGTGGCTCGGCCGAGCCCGGTGTCGGTGGCACCCGACCCGTCGAGCTGGCGCGGATCTACGTGGAGCCGGCCCACACCGGCCGGGGCTACGGCAGCAAGCTGCTCGCGGCCTGCCTCGACCAGGCCCGTGCGGCCGGGTTCGACACCATCTGGCTCGGGGTCTGGGAGCACAACCACGGCGCCCGCCGGTTCTACGAGCGGTGGCGGTTCCGGCGCGTCGGCGAGCACGAGTTCGTGCTCGGGTCCGACGTCCAGACCGACCACGTCCTCGCCCGCCCCGTCCGGCTCGACGATGGCGCCGACCCGACGCCGCCCGGACGGTGATCCGCACCGGGAACGCCACCACGGCGTCCTACGCTGCCGGCGTGTGCTCTCGTCCGTGGCGTCGCCCGCTCGCCCTTCTCGCCGTCGTGGCCGTCCTCGCCGCGGCGTGTGGCACCGCGCCGCCCGACCACGTCCGGATCGGCGTCGTGGCACCCCTGACGGGGCCACGCGCCGCCATCGGCGAGGAGCTGGTCCGGGGCGCCGAGCTGGCGGTGCAGGACCTCAACGACCAGGGCGGCCTGCTGGGGCAGGACGTCGAGCTGGTGGTGACCGATGGGGCCGACCTGGTCGATCTCCCCCGTCGCCTCGCCGACCTCGCCGAGCGTGCGAGGGTGTCGGCCGTCATCGGCCCGGAGGCGCCCGGCGTGATCGTCGGTCCCCGGAGCCCGCTCACGCGCCGCGAGGTCCCGGCCGTCCTCCCGAGCGCGTTCGCGGGCGAGCTGGCCGGCGCGACCACGGTCGTGGTGCGGACCGTCCCCTCGGCCCGCGCCCAGTCGGAGGCGCTGGCCCGGTGGTTGGTGGACGAGCGGGGAATGGTCGAGCTGGCGGTCCTCGTCGCCGACCCGGTGGAGGGGGGTGCGGCCCGCATGTCGATCGAGGCCGGCGCGACCGCCGGCGGGCTCACCCCCGCCGCGGTCGTCGAGGTCGCGGGCGACGCCGGCCAGCTCGCGCCGGCGGTGGCCGCGCTGCGCCGAGCCGCCCCGGACGCGGACGCGGTGTTCTTGTGGGGCTGGCCCGACGCGGCCGCCCGCGCGACGCTCGCGGTCCGCGAGCTCGGCTGGGACGTCCAGATCGCGGTCCCGTCCTCCGCCTTCGTCGGCACCTACCGCGGGCTCACCGGCGAGGCGTCCGAGGGGGTGGTGCTGCCGTTCCCGTTCCGGGACATCTGGTTCGGTGCCGACATGACGTCGTGGATGCTGCGCTACCAGGCGACCCACGGGCTCGGTGCGCTCCCGGGGCTGGACACGCTGGTGCTCGACGTCCCGGTCGTGGCCATCGCTGCCTACGACGCGGTGGGGGCCGTCGGCGCGGCGGTCGAGCGGGCCGCCAGCCGTGAGCCGGCGGAGGTCGCGGCGGCGCTCCAGCGTGTCGAGCACGACGGGCTGCTGCGCCGCTACGACCTCGCCGACCACGAGAGCTGGACCGCCGACGAGCTCTACGTCGCCCGCTTCCACCGGCTCGGGGTGGTGTTCGACACCGACCCGCGGCTCGACGCCGAGGCACAGCGCACCTTCTGGGAGCTGCAGGTCAGCGCCGAGTTCCTGCTGGACCTTGCCCCGTCCGGGCCGGCCCGCGACCTGGTCGAACGGCTCATCGGGGACGCCGCCGTCGACCCGCCGACCTACGCCCCGCCGGCACCGCCCCCGGGGCCGGTGGCGCGACCGTGACCGCCACGCTGGGGGCCGGCCTCGCGCTCGGGGCGACCTATGCGGTCATCGGCGCTGCCGTCGCGATCGTGGCGGTAGCGACCCGCACGCTGCACCTGGCCGTCGGCCAGGTCCTGGTGGCCGGCGTGCTGGTGGCGCTGGTGGTCGGGTCACCGGTTCTCGGCGTGCCCGCCATCGTGGCCGCCGGCATCGGAGTGGCCGCAGGCGCAGGCCTGTCGGCCCTGCTCGGACCGGCCGTCCTCGACCGGCTGCCGTCCGGGCTGCTGTGGCTGCTTGGGCTGGCCGTGGCCGCGGGCGTCGTCGACGCACTGCTCGCCCGCACCGTTACCGCTGCCACCTTCCGCCCCGAGCCGGTCGTCGCGCTACCCGGCGTCGCGGGGCTCGCGCCGGCGGTGGTCACCGCCTTGGTGCTCGGGCTGGCGTTCGCCGGACTCCTCGGGCTGCTTTTGTCGGGTACCCGGTGGGGACGTCGTGTGCGGCTCGTGGGCGGCTCCGAGGCGGCGGCCGCCCGGGCCGGCGTCGCCCCGGCGGTCGTGCGTGCCCAGGCGCTCGCGCTCGGTGGCGCGGCCAGTGTGCTGGCCGGGCTGCTGGCAGCGCCCGTCGCGTTCGTCAGCACCGGCCAGGCGGCCGGGTTCACCGTGCGAGGCATCGCCGCGGCGGCCCTGCTCGGCGGTGGCGGGCCGGCGTGGGCCGTCGTCGGCGGGCTCCTCCTCGGGCTCGCCGAGGCGGCCGGCGCCGGCCTGTGGCCGGCCGCCGGCGGCGAGGTCGCGGTTGCCGCCGTCGTCGTCACCGTGCTGGGCGTCCGGGGTGGTGAGCACCTGCGTGCCTGGGGGCGGGCATGGTGACCGGGCGCTGGACGTCCGGACCCGCCGGCGTCGGTGTCGTGGCGCCGCTGATCGTCGCGGCGAGCCTCGCCCCCGACCCGGTCGTGCTCGGCGCGGTGCTGCTGGCCGCCTTCGCCGTGGCGGTCGCGGGCGCGTCGCTGCTGGTCGTCCGCGCCGGCGCCGCCGATCTCGCGACCGCCGCGATCATGGCGGCCGGCGCCTACGCGGGCGGCGTCGGCACGGCGCTGCTCGGCGTCCCGGTCGGGGTGGGCCTGCCCGCCGGTGCCGCGGTCGGCGCCGTCATCGGGGGCGCGTCCGGGGCGCTCCACGGCCGGGTCGGCCGGGCACTGGGAGCGCTCACGTCGCTCGCGCTCGGCCTCGCCGTGGTCGCGGTGCTCGGGGCCTGGCCGGCCGGTGGCGGGGTCGCCGGATTCCACGCGGTCGGGCTCCCGACGCCGGCGGGCGACCGCATCGACCTGCTCGCGACCGGTGCCGTGCTGGTCGTGGTGCTGACCGTGGCGTGGCGGGTCGCGGGTGCACGCCTCGCCGCTGCGGCCGGGGTCGCGGTCCGGGCGCCGGCGGTCGCGGCCTCGTTCGGCCGTCGGCCCGCTGGCGACATGGCCCGGCTCGGCGCGCTCGCCGGGGCGCTGGTCGGCGTCGGCGGGGTCGCGCTGGCCGCGGTCGACGGCTCGGTCGTGCCCGGCGCCTACGGCCTCGACCTCGCCGCCGCGCTCGCACTCGCCGCGCTCGTCGGCGGCGCGCCGCCGCTGGGGCCCGTGATCGGCACGCTGCTGCTGTGGGGCCCGGGCACGGTGTGGCCGCTGGTCCCGCTCGTCGGCACGGCACCCCCGCTGCTGGTGATGGGACCGGTCGGCCTGGCCGTGCTCGCGTGGCGTCGCGGTCGCCCCCTCGTGGCCGGGACGGTGGCACCCGCGAGCGTTCCGGTGGCCGCGGACGACGCCGCCCCGCTCCCGCCGGCACGGCCCGTGACGCTCGACGTCACCGGCGCGGACACCCCGACGGGGACGATCGACCTGCGCGCCGAGCCCGGTGAGGTGGTCGCGGTGATCGGCCCGAACGGCGCCGGCAAGTCGACCCTGCTGGCCCGGATCGGGGGCCAGCTGCCCGACCACGGCAGCGTGCGGATCGGCGGGCACCGGCTGCCGGCCCGTCCCGCGGTTCGCGCGCGGGCCGGCGTCGCGCGAACCTGGCAGCGGCCGCCGCGCCTGCCCGCCGCCGACGCCCTCGCGGTCGTGGTCGGGGGTCGGCCCGAACGCGCCGCCGCGGCGGGCTGGGCCGCGGCCCTCCTCGACGGCGCGAGCGACGAAGGGGGCCGGGATCAGCTGATCCGGCTCGCGGCCGGCGGTCCCGCCCTCGCGCTGCTCGACGAGCCGACCGACCTCGCCCCCGATGTGCTGCTCGCGTTCCTGCGCGGGCTGGCGGGCGCCGGCACGACCGTCGTGGTCGTCGATCACCGCCCGGAGGTCGCCGCCGGGGCCGACCGGGTCGTCACCGTCGGGAGCACGCAGGTGCGGCCGTGACCGCGCCGCCGCGCCTCCGGGCCCGGGTCGCCCCGGACACGCGCGAGCTGCGGGCGAGCGCGGGCGAGGTGATCCGGCTCGACGATGCCGACGCGCTCGTGCCGGCGGTCGCCGGCGCCGGCCGCCGGCGCCCCGCCGTCCTCGAGATCGACGGCCGGCCGATCGCCGGCCGCAGCCGGGCCCGACGCGTGCAGGCCGGGCTCGCTGTCGTCTCGGGCACGGCGGTGGCGCCCGACCTGTCCGTGCGTGACCATCTGGTGGCCGCGGGCTCCGCGGCCCGGGCCGA
>CAZSQF010000089.1:0-10055 GCA_964608935.1 uncultured Actinomycetota bacterium
TGGTCGTCGTGGACACGGCGTCGGTCCTCCCGCCCGCCAGATCGTACGCGGCCGGCGACACGTCGTCAGTCGGGCGTGCCGTCGGCAGGCAGCCGCCCCACCCGTGAACCGCGACGCAGTCCTGCCGCACGCAGCCGACGAACCAGCTCCGCGGAGGTCACGGCCTCGGCACCGAGCTCGATCGCCTCGGCGCGGACCTGCTCGGGCACGTCGTAGTGGTCGTCCTGGAACCACTCGCGCCGCAGCCCGAGCGTGTCCGCGAATGCGTGGAGCTCGCCGAGATCCCGGTCGCTGACCAGGTGGGCCCAGCGCCGGCCGCGCCAGGTCCAGATCGCCGCATCCACGAGGATCGCCATGGGCGACAGGCTAGAGGGCCGCCGGTCGGGCACACTGCCGGGCGGGAGGTCAGCCGTGCGCACCGAACGAGACCGCCATCCGGACAACGCCCCCGGCCCCTGGTTCATCGACCGGGCCTGCATCGACTGCGATGCCCCGTTGCAGCTCGCGCCGGAGCTGTTCCGGCGCACCGACGGGCAGATGGTCGTGGCCCGCCAGCCCGCGGACCCCGACGAGGAGCGACGAGCCTGGCTGGCAGCCCTCGCGTGCCCGACCCGCTCGATCCGCACGGACCCGCCGCGGTCACGCCCGACCGGGCTGTATCCGCTCGAGCTCGCCGACGGGGTCACCTACTGCGGCCACAACTCCCCGGACTCCTTCGGCGCCAACGCCTTCTTCGTGCGCCGGGCCGACGGGAACCTGCTCGTTGATGCACCCCGCTACACGCCCGAGCTCGTGACGGCGTTCGACGCCGCCGGCGGCATCAGCCACATCCTGCTCACCCACCGCGACGACGTCGCCGACGCGGACCGCTACGCCGAGCGGTTCGCAGCCAGGGTGTGGATCCATGCTGCCGACAGGGATGCGGCGCCGTACGCCACCGACGTGGTGGACGGCCTCGAGCCGGTGGCTGTGCAGCCCGGACTCACCATCCACCCCATCCCGGGACACACACGGGGCAGCGTGGCGTTCCTGCTCGACGACCGGTTCCTGTTCTCCGGCGACTCGCTGTACTGGAGCCGGCGCCGGCAGGACCTGGCCATCCATCGGCGGCTGACCTGGTACTCGCTCGAGGCCCAGCTCGACTCGCTGGAGCGGCTCGCGGACACGGTCCGGTTCTCGTGGGTGCTGGCGGGCCACGGCGACCGGCACGAGACCACCACCGACGATATGCACCGGCGCCTGGTCGAGCTCGTCGACCGCGAACGGGCGCGCTAGCAGGCCGCCACCGCCTTCAGGCACAGGCCAAGAGCCGCACAGGATGCGACCGACGGCCCTGGACATGGCGGGCCGGACGGGCCACGCTCGACCCATGGCACCGGTACTTGCGCTCCTGGTGATCGCGGCGGCCGCGATCGTGGTGATCGTGGCGATCCGTCGTGGCCTCGCGACGCGCCCGGACCCACAACGGCCGCGGAGCTGGCCGGACGACACCTTCGACGGTGACACGGTCGTCTTGGACGTCGACAGCGCGGATCCGCAGGATCCTGCGGTGCAGCGGCTCGTCCGCGAGGCGGGGCAGCACGCCCTGCGAGCTGCGCCGGGGATCGACCGGGTGCGGGTGGTCGGCCGTGACGGCAGGCCGCTGGGAAGCGTCGAGCGGCCGAAGCCGCTGCCCGAGCTCGACGTACCGCCGCAGCTCCACGAACCCCATGCGGGTGCCCACCGCGCTCCGTCGGCGGTGCGCGGTGAGCGGCCACGTCCTCCCGGCCACCTGGGGGAGGTGGATGTCGGCGACGACGCCTCGCCGCGTCGGCGTGCCTTCGCGGACCGCCTCGAGCTGCCCCCCGCGGTCGAGGCGCAGCTGCGCTCCCGGGACGACCCCGTCGAGGCCGTGCGTGCGATCCTCGCCGCGGCGGGCCACGACGTCGACGTTGACCGCGATCTGATCAAGGTCGGCGACCTCGCCATCGTGATCGCCGCCGACGTCCTGGATCGCCCGACCGAGGCGCTCAACCACGCGTTCATGCGCTGCCAGGAGGCTCGGGTGCCCCAGGGGCTCGTGATCCGGCTCGGCTGGGTGAACGCCGAGGAGCTGCGGCACCGGGAGGCGCTCGCGCCGTGGGTGCGCCATGTCGACGGCGACGCCATCCAGCGCATGGCCGACGCGGTTGCCGTCGGTGCGGACCCGGTGCACTTCGCCGCCGGCCCCCGCCTGACGCGCTCGTAGCGGATCGGCGTCAGCCCGGGGAGGGCACCGTGACGTGGCCGCGACGATCGGCACCGAACCGCTCGATCTCGCGGTCGAGGTCCAGGGGCGCGATCGTGGGCTGATCGGCCTCGTCGTCCGCGAGCAGCTCGACCGGCACGATCCAGCTGATCTCGAACTCCAGCCCGTCGGGATCCTTGGCGTAGAGGGCCTTGGTGGTGGCGTGGTCGCTGGCACCGATCAGCGCGCCGGCGGCCTCGAGCCGCCGGGCATGCTCCGCGAGGTCGCGCAACGTTGGGACCTCCCAGGCGAGGTGGTAGAGCCCGACCTGGTCACGGCCGGCGGTCGAGCCTCCGAGCTGGCCCCCGAGACCGAAGAACGCGATGTCGTGGTCGTTGGTGGAGCCCGGTGCGCGCAGGAACACCCCTTCGCGCGTGGACGCACCGAGCGACATGCGGGCGACCTCGGTGAAGTCGAGCACCTCGCGGTAGAACCTGGCGCTCGCATCGGCGTCGCGGACGTAGAGCACCGCGTGGTTGAGCCGGGTGATGCCCATGACCGAGTACTCCGTGGCGGCCGGCCACGACGGTAGCCGCTCGGCGTCGGTTCAGCGTCTGCGGCGTGACCGTCGGATCAACGAGATCGCCGCGACGACGTACCACGCATCCGCAACCGTGTTGAACACCCGCTGCTGGAGGCCGGCCGCGGCGTCGAGCACCCCGACCGATCGCAGCCCGAAGCCGATGAACGCGGCCCCGGCGAGCAGCATCGACCACCGCGCAAGCCGACGGTCGTGGTCGCGGACCCGGCGGGCCACCAGCAGCGGCGCGAGCATGAGCGAGACGTAGCCCGCGGTCGCGACGATCGTGTGGGCGGTGTCCGTGGAGCTGGCCCCGACGCCAGGGCAGCCGGACGTGCACGGCACGGCCACGACCGCGATCGTGAGGCACCCCGACGCCGACGCCGCGACCGGGCCGGCGCGCCCCGTGCCGGGCAAGCCCCGGTCGAGGGCGAAGCCGAAGGCGACCAGGGCGAGGCCGGAGCCCACCAGCGAGGAGACGAGCAGCCGCGACGGCAGCGGCGGCGCACCGATGGCGAACAGCTCGCTGATCGCCTGCCTGGTCGGGTCGTAGCCGGGGGTGAGCCGCCCGGCGAGCGCCCAGGACGCCACGTACCACGTCACGCCGACGATGCCGGCGATCGACACGCCCTCCACCCACCCCGGGACCGCCTCCGCATCGTCGAGACGAGCGGCTGGCCGAGGCGCATACTGGTCGGACATGTCGGCTCCTGGGCGCGGCGGGGCGGGCACCTGCGGCAGCCAACCGGTCGGCAGCCACGTCGGCAAGGGAGCAGCTCCTTCCGGCACCACGACATCTTGTCAACCGCGCGTGGATCTGGATGCTGGGGAGACGCAACCGTGACGAGGAGATGGAGATGTTCGTCCAGGTGATCCGGGGTCCGGTTCGTGACGAGCAGGCCGCTCGGGAGGTGCTCGAGTCGTGGATGGACGAGCTGCGGCCCGGGGCGATCGGCTGGCTCGGGTCGACCGCCGGAGTGACGCCCGCTGGCGACCTCGTGGTGCTGGCTCGGTTCGCGTCGGAGGAGGAGGCCCGCCAGAACAGCGACCGGCCCGAGCAGGGCGACTGGTGGGCGCGGGCCGAGCAGCAGTTCGCGGGCCCGGTCACCTTCCACGACTGCCCCGACGTGGCGATGGTCCTCGACGGCGGGAGTGACGACGCCGGATTCGTCCAGGTCATGGAGTTCCAGGCGCCCGACCCACCGTCGGCGGCGGAGATCGCCGAACCGTCGTCCCGCTTCGTCCGCGCGCACCGGCCCGATGTCCTGGGCGGTGTGGTCGCGGTCTCCCCCGAGGGCTACGTCTGCCAGGCCGTGTACTTCACCTCGGAGGAGGAGGCAAGGGAGCACGAGGCCGCCACCCCGCCCGAGGAGGACATGGCCGAGTGGGAGGAGTTCGTCCGCAGGCTGGGCGAGCCGACCTACCACGACCTGCGCTCGCCGCTGCTGCTGAGCTGAGCTCAGGCGACGGTGACGGTGTCGTCGAGGTAGACGTCCTGGATCGCGTGGAGCAGGTCCACCCCCTCGGCGCGAGGCCGCTGGAACGCCTTGCGGCCCGAGATCAGCCCGGTGCCACCGGCACGCTTGTTGATCACCGCGGTGCGTACGGCCTCGCCGAGGTCTGACGCACCCGACGACGCCCCGCCGCTGTTGATCAACCCGGACCGCCCCATGTAGCAGTTGGCGACCTGCCACCGGGTGAGATCGATCGGGTGGTCGGTGGTCAGCTCTTCGTAGACGAGCGGCGAGGTCTTGCCGAATCCGATGGCGGCGAAGCCGCCGTTGCGGTCGGGCAGCTTCTGCTTGATGACGTCGGCCTCGATCGTGACGCCGAGGTGGTTGGCCTGGCCCGTGAGGTCCGCCGCGGTGTGGTAGTCGCCGTCGTCGGTCTTGAAGGCGTCGTTGCGCGTGTAGCACCACAGGACCGTGAACATGCCCAGCTCATGGGCGTGCTGGAACGCCTCGCGGACCTCCTGAAGCTGGCGCATCGACTCCTCGGCACCGAAGTAGATCGTGGCCCCGACGCCGACCGCGCCCATCTCGAAGGCCTGGGACACCGACCCGAACGGCTGCTGGTCGTGGCGGTTGGGATAGGTCAACAGCTCGTTGTGGTTGAGCTTGGCGATGAACGGGATGCGGTGCGCGTAGCGGCGTGCGACCGCCCCGAGCACGCCGACCGTCGACGCCACGGCATTGCAGCCGCCCTCGATGGCCAGCTCGACGATGTTGGCGGGGTCGAAGTAATCGGGGTTCGGGGCGAACGATGCCGCCGCCGAGTGCTCGATGCCCTGGTCCACCGGCAGGATCGACAGGTAACCCGTCCCATCGAGGCGGCCGTGGCCGAACATCGACTGCAGGTTGCGGAGCACCGGGACCGGGCGGTCGGACTGGGCCACGACCCGGTCGACGAAGTCCGGGCCGGGCAGATGCAGCAGCTCGCGCGCGATGGTCTTGCACTCGTGGCCGAGCAGCTCGTCGGCCTCCGCTCCGAGCAATGACGAGATGTCCACGGCGGCGTCCTCCTACCCGGTGCGCTCGGCCCTTGGGGTCGGTCTCGACGGTAGCCAATCATCATGCCGTTGCGAAGCGTCGAACGACCCGATGTGCTTCCTCCCGGGCGGCCTGCGATCATCCGTGACCGGACGGAGGATGAGCCTTGGCCTGGGAGCCCGGAGGCAAGGTCGCGGTCGTCACCGGGGCTTCGAGCGGGATCGGCGAGGCGACGGCGCGCCGACTCGCCGCGGTGGGTATGACCGTGGTCGCCGTGGCGCGTCGCGGCGAGGACCTGCGGCAGCTGGCCGACCGCTCCCCCGGCGTGATCCCGCACGTCGCCGACGTCACCGACACCGCCGCGGTCGACGGGCTCGCCGAGCGCGTCCGTGCCGAGCTCGACGCCTGCCACGTGCTGGTCAACAGTGCAGGGGTGCCCGGAGGACCGTTTCGTCGACGCGACGACCTCGACGACACGATCCGCACGGTCGACATCAACCTGCTCGGGACCATCCGCTGCACGGCGGCGTTCGCGGACCTGCTGGCGGCGAGCGCGCCGAGCCGGGTCGTCAACATCGGCTCCATCGCGGGCAAGCTCGGGGTCGGTCCCGCCGCCTATGCGGCCAGCAAGTTCGGGGTGGTCGGGTTCAGCGAGGCCGTCGGCCTGGCGTGGGCCCGCCGGGGGATCACCGTGTGCCAGCTCAACCCGGGCTTCATCCGCACCCAGGGGTTCCCGCAGACCCAGTTCATGCGGACCCCGCTGCGGCGGCTCGTCGGGCATCCCGACGACGTCGCCGACGCCGTGCTCGAGGTGCTGCGGTCAGGACGCCGGGAACGGACCGTCCCCCGCTGGTACCGACCCGCGACGGTCGCACGGCACGCCGCCGCGCCGCTCTACTGGATGGTCGCGTCGCGAACGAGGCGCGCCGGCGGCACCAGGGACTAACGCCACGACCCGCCCCCGACTGGTCAGCACATGCGCGTCGTGGCAGGCTGGCGGCGCCGGGACCAAGGAGGCACACGATGGACCTCGACGCGGTCCCGAGGGGCACCACGGCGTCGCCCGAGATCAGCCTCGAGGAGCTGGCGCTGGCGACCCGCAACCACGGGATGCCCCTCGAGGCCCTGCGCTATGACACGACCCCGACCGGGCTGCACTACCTGCTCATCCACTACGACATCCCGGCGATCGACGCCGACGACTGGCAGCTCGACCTCGGTGGGCTGGTCGACCGCCCGCTGCGCCTCGACCTCGGCGAGCTCATGGCGCGCCCGACCGTGACCCGCCGCGTGACCATGGAGTGCGCCGGCAACGGCCGGGCCCGGCTGCAACCACGCACGGTGAGCCAACCGTGGCTGCACGAGGCGATCGGCACCGGCGAGTGGTCGGGCACGCCGGTTGCCGACCTACTCGACGAGGCCGGCGTCCGCGACCACGCGACCGAGGTCGTGTTCACCGGTGCCGACCGTGGGGTGGAGGGCGGCACCGCACAGCACTATCAGCGCAGCGTCACGCTGGACGAGCTGCGCGCCACCGGTGCACTGCTGGTCCACACGCTCAACGGTGCGGCGCTCCCCCCGCAGCATGGCGCACCCGTGCGGTTGCTGGTACCCGGGTGGTACGGGATGACGAGCGTCAAGTGGCTCACGTCGCTGGAGGTCGTCGACCGGCCGTTCGAGGGCTACCAGCACACCCACGCCTACCGCGTGCGCCATCACCCCGACGATCCAGGCGAGCCGGTGACCCGGATGGCGGTGCGCTCGCTCATGGTGCCTCCGGGGATCCCCGACTTCCTCAGCCGGCGCCGGATCGTCGAGCGGGGTGTCCATCTGCTCCAGGGGCGCGCATGGTCGGGAGCAGGATCGGTCACGACGGTGGAGGTCAGCACCGACGGAGGCCGCAGCTGGGAGCCCGCCGAGCTCGAGTCGTCGGACGACCCCGCCGCCTGGTCGCGATGGACCGCCACGTGGCATGCCGAGCAGCCCGGCGACACCGAGCTGCGCTGTCGGGCGACCGACGCGTCAGGGATGCGGCAACCGGACGACCCGGAGTGGAACCTCGGGGGCTACGCGGTCAACGCCGTCCACCGCGTGCCGGTCACCGTCGGGTGAAACCGCCGTCGATCAGCGCCGGACGCGCAACCGGAACAGCAGCACGAGCACCCCGGTGAGGACGATCGTGATGCCGAGGGCACTGAACGGGGATTCGACCTGCCCGGATTCGAACAGCCCCCACACCGCCAGCGCGGCCATGAGGAACGCGATCGCGACCAGCCCGCGGGGCACGTCGCCCAGGGCGCGAGCCGGCGTCGGCGGGTCGAAGACGTGCGCCGCCAGGTCGGGGTAGCCGACTCCCTCGCCCACCCAGCCAGCACCGGCCCGGCGACGCACCTCGTCCACGAAGGCGGTCACGTCGGGGTCGTCGCCGGGCAGCGGCACAGCCAGCGGGTCACGTCGTTCGCGACCCCTCCCGCGTGCCACCAGCAGCATCGCCGACGCCTCAGGCTGCGTGTCCGAGCCGTCCCGTGCCGGATGCTCGACCCGCCCGAAGCCGGCCACGACCTCGTCCCAGGGTGCCTCGAAGCGTTGTCCGCCGGACTCGACGCGCAGCCCACCGTCGTCGGCGCTGGCCACGACGGAGCCGGAGCCCGCATCCAGGTGCAGTTCCACGGTCACCGCTCCCTCGACGAACACGTGGCGTGACGCTAGCCGACGTCTTCGGGTGTGGGCCCGCCACCGACCGGCTCGTCGCTGTCGCTGACCAGGTCCACGACGACGTCGGGGGCGGCGTCCTGGCCGTGGTGCGCCACGATCCAGGCATCGATGCGCCGCCACCAGCCGAGCAGCCAGGCGGTTCGGGCGGCGTCACCGGCCGGGACGTCCTCGGCGGGAACGCGCCACAGCTCGACCTTCACCTGCGCGTCCATCGGCAACCCGCGCCACAGATCGACGATGCCCGACAGGTCCTCGAGGCCGGTGTGTGCGACGAACACGACGTCGGCGTCCGGCGCCGCCCGCATCGCGGCGAGGGCACCACCGGTCCGCGGGGCCAGCACGTAGCGCATCTGTCGCGCTTCCTCTGCGGCGGAATGGGCCCCGAGCTCCTCGAGCCGCGCGATCGACGTCAGCCGCCGCTGCGGCGTGTAGTTGCGCCCCTCGGGGAACAGCACGAGCGCATCGCCGGGTCCCGCGGTCGCCGCCAGCTGCTCCACGGCCCGTGTCCCGGATCCGGGAGGCGCGCCCGGGTCCACGAAGTGGGTCGGCAGCCGGGACAGCCCCACGTCGAGCACGGGCGCCCACCGCAGCGTCTGCTTCATGACGATCCGAGGGCGCAGACCGAGCCGGAGCAGCTCGTTGACGAGCAGGAACGAGTCGCCGGGTCCGGCGTGGCGACTGAAGACGAGCAGCGGTGATCGATGACGAGCCGGCCCCTCGCCGGGGAGCACCGTGTGCGTCGGAGCGAGGTCGAGGACGAGGTTGAACGTCCGACGTGCGGCACGGACCAGGCGGTCCAGGTACCACGCCAGCAGCGTGTAGTGGGCGGCCTGCCAGCGCTCCAGCCCGACGTTGCGGCCGAACCCGCTCGCCACCCACAGGGCGAACAGAGCGACCAGGGTGGCCGCCTCGACCGCTAGGAACACCAGAGCGAACCACACCAGCCGCAGCGGTCGCAGTCGTCCGGGCAGCGACGGCGAGATCGCCGCCGCCGCGATCGCCCAGAGCGGGAAGGTGGTGGCGGCGAGGAACACCAGCAGCAGCACGAACGGTGCGAGCACCAACCGACGCACGAGCCGGGGAGGGATCACGACCATCCGACGCCGGCCCGGGCCAGGTAGTCGCTGGCAGCCTCATACGCGGCATCGATGCGGTCACGCACGCGCGACGTCTGGCGGTAGCGGAACTGCGCCGGATCGGTGTAACGGAGCGGATCCCCGGTGGGCAGCACGTGGACGTCGACGTCCTCGGGCACCCGGGCCATCGCCTCGACGAACCGGTGCCGCCGCGCGATCTCGAACGACACCAGGCCGACCTCCCAGGGCTTGGACGGGACCGCGAGGGGTTGTTCGATGCGCCCGACCTGGAGCACGTAGACGGTCCGTGCACCGAGCTCGATGGCGCGACCGACCGGGATCGAATCGACCAGCCCGCCGTCGAGGAAGTGCTCACCGTCGATCTCGACGGGGGGCAACAGCCCCGGCACGGCGGTCGTGGCCAGCAGGGCCTCGATGAGGGGACCGGCGGTGAACCAGCGCGCGCTGGCGCCCTCGATGCTCGCCGCGACGCACTGGAACGGGATCTGGAGGTCCTCGAAGGACCGGACGGCGAGGTGGGTGAGCAGCAGTCGGCGGAGCCGGTGGTTGCCGTGCAGATGCGTCCGGCTCCGGGCGAAGGTGCTGGCCCGCTCGATCAACGACGCCTCGAACGGGCTCTCCTCCTCGAGGTTGGTCCACAGCTCGAGCAGCGCGTCCACGGCCGACCCGGGGTCGGCCGCCAGCATCACGCCGTTGAGGGCGCCGACCGACGTGCCGAGCACGAGGTCGGGCCGAACGCCCCGCTCCTCCAGCGCCTGGAGCATGCCGACCTCGACGGATCCGTGCACGCCGCCGCCCCCGAGGACGACCGCGACCTCGGGCCCCGGGTCGGATGCGGACCGGTTCGCCATCGTTGCGCTACTCCTTCCTCACCGACGCTATCCGACGGGTCCGGGGTTGATCCCGCGCGGCGCAACGCTTCTGCCGACGGGGACGCAGCCTGCTTGACCTCGGCCGCGGAGCGGCGT
>CAZSQF010000090.1:0-10023 GCA_964608935.1 uncultured Actinomycetota bacterium
GACGGTGCCTTCGCGGCCCTGACGGACCGGGACCAGAAGGACCACAACCAGATCCGGCTGCGTGCGGGGGAGCCCATCACCTTCGGCCCCGACGACGATCGCGCGATCGTGGCCCGCGGTGACGGGTCGATGAAGATCGTTCCCACCGGAGAGGCCGGTGAGCGCGTGGTGATCCACGACCCCGGCAAGTCCGACCCGACCACGGCCTTCGCGCTCGCCCGGCTGTCCCATAACCCGACCGGACCGACGCCGATCGGCATCTTCCGCCAGGTCGAGGCGCCCGTGTACGACGACCTGCTGCGCGAACAGCTCGACGCGGCCAGGGAGCGACGGGGTGACGGGGACCTGACCGCGCTGCTCGAGGGCGGCAACGTCTGGGACGTGGTCGGCTGACGGCGACGGCGTGGACCCGGGCCGCGACCATCCCGCACGGCAGCGGCTGATCCACGATCTGCTGGCATGGGGCGGACCGCGCCCGCGGATCCCGGACGGTCTCGCGGCGGCGTTGCGGGCCGCGCTCGAATCCGGCCTGGAGGGGCTCGGCGACGAGCTGTCCAGGGTTGCCGAGGCCGCACGCGGCGGTCGCCTGGTCGTCGGCAAGACGACGCTCGGCCGGCTCGTCTGCGACGGCTGGCAGCAGGACCCCAAGCCCTTCACGCACACGCGCGCGAGCGTGCGGGGGACGCTGACGCATCTGGCGATCGAGCGGGACTGGTCCGGGGACCGTCACGTGCCGGCCGGGCGGGTGGTCGACGAGGTGTGGCGATCCGAGGCGTCCCGGCGTCCCGGCGACCCGTCGTCGCTGTCCGCCTGGCTGAACCGCCAGGTCGCAGCAGCTGGCGCAGAGCTGCGGGACGAGGTCGCCGACCTGCTCGACGGCTACCGGGAGGTGTGGCCCGAGCTGCCGGCCAGCGCGGTTTGTGCCCGCGTGGAGCGACCGCTCGAGGTCCCGCTCGGCGACGGCCGGGTCGTGCTCCGCGGCGTCCCCGATCTCGTGCTCGACAGCCCGGTGCGCGACGACCAGGCCCGATCGCTCGTTGTCGACCTCAAGACCGGTCTGCCACGGCCGGAGACCGACCGTGGTGAGCTGCGGTTCTATGCCCTGCTCACCACGCTCTCCGACGATCGCCCGCCGTTTCGATGGGCGACCTTCTACGTCACCGAGGGGCGGACCGAACCCGAGGACCTCGATCCGTCGGTGCTCGAGGGCGTGGTCTCCCGTGTGATCGATGCGGTTGGCCAGCAGCTGCGCCTGGCAGCGGGTCCCGACGGTGCCGACCTCGTCATCCGGCCCGGATCGTGGTGCTCCCGGTGCGCCCGCGAGCAGACGTGCGAGGCGGCCGCCCGCATGCGCCGCGTCACTCCCGCGGGAGGGGTGTCACACCCCGATGCCACCGTGTGACCATGACGGACACCGAGCCATCGCTGCGAGCCTTCCGGACCCCGGTCCGTGGGCACGCCTTCGCCGGTCACCCGTCGGGGGCGGCCTCGCTACGGGGGGGCGAGGCCGCCAGCCTGGTCCGTGAGCCTGCCAACCCCGCCGACCCCCTCGCGGTCGCGGTCTGGGTCGACGCCGGGGGCACCCCGTGGCGGGTCGGCTACCTCGACCGAGGGGTGGCTGCCCGGCTGGCTCCGCGCCTCGATCGGGGCGCCCGGCTGTCGGCTCGTATCGACGGATGGGTGACCGAGCCCGACGGCCGCTGGCACCGCCCGTTGGTCCTGGTCGTTCCCGAATCACCGCCGGTCGGCGTGTGGGGCCGCCCTCCCGGGGTCCTGCGCCGACGCGTCGCGTGAGCGTCAGCCCACACGTCAATCGTCATCGTCATCGTCGTCATCGTCATCGTCGTCGCAGTCCTGCGTGCCGACCTGGATGATCTCGGGGCGCGGGACGTACACGGTGCGGATGTTCTGGACGTCCTCGCCACCCTCGACCCGCTGGATCACGCGACTGACGTCGACGGTGAAGCCGCCCGACCCGCTCTGGATCACGCTCCGCTCGCCCTCGCAGCGGGAGGAGGTCTGCTCGCGCTCCGTGCGATAGCTGCGGTGGTTGTAGGGCGAGCCGTGTTCGGCACTGACCTGCGTGGCGACCGGTTGCCCGTAGACCGACACCGTGATCGAGCTGTTGGTGTAGCTCGTCTTGACCACGATTGCGCCGTCGGTGGTGTTGGTGAACTTCACGTCGAGCTCTGGGTAGTTCAGCGTCGCCTCCCGCCCCATCGGATACCTCGTGAAGTACCAGGAGTGCGCCTTCCACTGATCGAGCTGGACACCGGCGAAGAAGGCCGCGTTGAAGGTCGTGGTGCCGAACTGGGACGTGCCCCCGCCGCAGGTGTCCACCAGCTCGCCACGGACGATCGTGCCCGCGGGGCGGTACCCCCGCTCGCAGGTGCGTCGGCCCGAGATGCCGTTGATCGAGAACTGCTCGCCGGGCAGGATCAACGCCCCGTCGATCTCGTCGGCGAGCATCTGGATGTTGACCACCCGGGCCTGTCCGGCCGGGTGGTAGGTCGTGAACGTCCCGAGCAGGTGGGTGGGGCGGAGCCGCTCCGCTTCGTCGGTCGACAGGTCGGGCTCGATCGTCTCGAGTCGGAGCTCGGCCTCCCGTACGCCCGTGCGCAGCAGCTCGGTGAGCTGGGTGGCGGCGAGCTCGGGGTCGAAGCCCGTCCCCGGCCGTCCCGGCTCGATGTCCGCGGGTGCCTCGACGGGGGCGAAGGTGGTCGAGCTCTGGTCGTCGAACTGGATCGGCGGTGTCCGGGCTAGGGAGTAGCTCGCGTCGATCGGCTCGGATGCGAAGCGTTCGCCCCGGTCGCCCACGACGTCACGGACCGCGTCGGCCGACACGACCAGCTCGAGCACCGCGCCGTCACCCTGCGGGCGTTCCCGGATGTCGATGAGCCGCGCGATCTCGCGCGGCTCGAGGGTCAGCGACGTGTCGGCGCCGTGGAGCTCGAGCGGGGCGGTGAGCGACCGTTCGATCGCGGAGGCGAGCCGGCGCACCTCCGAGTCGGGAACGCGCTGCGGTTCGGTGTCGGCCGGCAGCTCGAGCTCGCGCGGGGCGTCCGAGGTGAGCGTGTCGACCAGCAGCTCGACCGTCTCCGCGCGGCGCACCTCGGCACTGCCGTGGGGCAGCTCCATCTCGACCTCGAGCGTGGCGGGGTCGGGCTCGATGCGGCCGGGGGAGATGTCGCGGTCGATGCCGTCGGCCAGCTCGTCGACCCACGCGACGACGGCGTCGTGGTCGTAGCGGTGTCGCAGCTCGACGTCCGCCCCGACGCGCAGGCTGCGCACGCGGACGACGATGTCGCCGGGGAGGCCCGACCGTCCGCGCCCGAGGGCCTGTTCGACGGTTGCGTCGACATCCAGCGAGTACCCGACGTCGGCCGGGAGCAGGGTGTAGGTGTCGTCCTCGAACGACAGCTCGACCGGCTCGTCCTCGCGGCGCTCGGCGATGGGGTCGAGGACCTCGCGGACCTCGTCGGCCGTGAGCCCGCTCACGTCGATCCCGGCCACCGTCGTGTTCGGCAGCACGCGGTCGCGTTGGGACACCCAGAGGACGGCGAGGGCGATCAGCAGCAGCCCGACGAGGGCGGCCACCGTGACGACGCCGACCGTGACGGATCTGCGCACGGCCATCGAGACGACAATCCCCTAGTGCGTACGGAAGAGGTGAAGCGGACCAGCTGCGTCCGGACCGGGGAGGATACCAGCGCCCGTCCCCGCTCCTCTGGCACCGGCCCGGGTCAGGGCGCCGGGATGTCGGCCCGATCCCGGAGCCATTAGGTTCCGCTCCGGTCGGCTGCCGACCACCCGACGCCGAGGGGATACGTGTCACCGTCCACTCGCAGGCCGATGTCGCGCCGGCTCGTCCCGCTGCTGGTCGTGGCCGCCATGGTCGGCGTGACGGTGCCGGGGGCCTCGGCGCAACCGGCCGAGCAGCGACAGCTCGAACAGGCGCGGCAGCGTCTGGCGGCGATCAGCGACGACCTCGCCGCGGCCGAGCAGGACGCGCAGCAGGCGGATCGTGCCCTGGCGGACGCCGACGACCGCCTCCGAGAGGTCGAGCAGGTCGTCAACGACGTCGCGGTGGCGGTCGATCGGCAGCGACTGGCCGTGGACATGGCCGGGCATCGGCTGGAGCGCGTCGAGGCCCGCGCCGGCGCCGTCGCCGCTGCGTTCGCGGACCGCGCAGCCCACCTGTTCAAGCAGGGACCCGGCCTGCCCTTCGAGGTGGTCCTCGGAGCCGGCGATGCGCAGGACGCGTTGGCCCGATCGGGGTATCTGCGCGTCATCACACACGCCGACCGGGTGACGTTGGAGGCCCTCGAGGCGTCGCAGGTGACCGTCCAGGCCGAACGGGCCCGGTTCGCCGAGGAGCAGGAGCGGCTCGAGGTGATGCTTGCCGAGCAGGAGGAGCTGCTCGACGAGGTTGCCCGGATCCGTGACAGCCGGGCGATGGCCGCTGCCGAGGCGCGGGAGCGGGTACGGGCGCTCGAGTCGGAGCACGGCGACCTCGAGGAGGAGCAGTCGCGGCTCGAGGAGCTGATCCGCCGGCGGCAGGAGGAGGAACGGCGCCGGCGCGCGGCCGAGGAGCGTCGCCAGCGCGAGGCGGCGCAGCAGGCGCAGGCCCCGTCAGCATCCGGGTACGCCTGGCCCGTGTGCGGTCGCACGACCTCGGCGTTCGGTCGCCGTTGGGGCCGTCTGCACGCCGGGATCGACATCTCGGCGTCCCCGGGGACGGCCGTGGCGGCGAGCAAGGCGGGCAGCGTGCTCTACGCCGGCTGGCGCGGCGGCTATGGCCGGATCGTGCTGATCGACCACCACGACGGGGTCGTGACCGCCTACGCCCACCTGCGCTCGTTCGCCGTGGGTGTGGGGACGTCGGTCGGGCAGGGCCAGACCATCGGCGCTGTCGGCTCGTCCGGGAACTCGACCGGACCCCACCTCCACTTCGAGACACGCGTCAACGGCACGCCCGTGAATCCGCGGCAGTACCTGTCCGGATCGCCGTGCTGAACGGGTCGGTCACGCGCGCCGGCGCCCGCGACGTCGCCGCACGACATACGCTCTGGCGGTGATGACGGGTGAGCACGAGCGCTACGAGGAGCTCGCCGTCGGGCACGTGCTCGGCGGGCTCGACGCGGCCGAGGACGCCGACTTCCGGTCGCACCTCCTCGGGTGCGGGGCGTGTCGCGAGCGGGTCGCCGAGCTGCGGGACATCGCGGGCGAGCTGGTCGCCGCCGAACGGGATGAGCGGCAACGGGCAGGCCTGCGGACAGAGGTCGCACGGCGGGCTGACACTGCGGACGCCGTGGGGTCGTCGTTCCACGTGCTCGAGCGCCGGCACGTCGTCGCCGCGCTGGCGGTCATCCTGCTGCTCGGTGGCGCGCTGGCGTTCTGGAACCTCCACCTGCGCACGTCCGTTGCGGTGTACGCGGATGCCGCCGAGCAACGGGGCGACGCGCTGGCGGGTCTTGCGACCGGGGTGGCGATCCCGACATCGCTCGCCGACGGCGTGTCGGGCATCGTGGCCGTCGATGGCGACCACGTCGCGTTCAGCCTCGACGGCATCCCCGAGCTCGAGTCCTCCGAACGCCTGGTCGTGTGGCTCCTCGGTCCGGGCGACGCCGACGCCGAGATCGGGCTGGTCGCGTTCGCGGGGCAGCTGGGCGGCAGCGGGTTCGCCGCACGCGTCGACGACCGGGACGCGACGGAGGTGGTCGTCACCCTCGAGGCCGGTCAACCCGACGATGGGCCCTCGGGCCGTGAGCTGCTCCGGGCCGAGCTGCGCCCGACCCCGTCCGGGTGAGCGCCGGCCCTACCCGTCCCGCCGGTCCTCGGGGTCCTCGTCGAAGTAGTCGAGCCGGTCGACGGGCATCACGACCGCCGACAGCACGTTGGCGAGGTGGGCGATCACCCGCTTGAGGTAGCGCAGCGTCAGCGCGCGGGCCACCGCGTCCGGGCTCTGGTCGTCGCCCCGGACGAGCGCCGAGACACCGTCGTCGAACAGGTCGAGCAGCTGGTCGCTGCGGGTCATCACCTCGCGCGCGCGGCCGCCGTCGCGGGCATAAAAGATGTCGGCCGTGTCGGCGATCATCTGTGACGACTCGTCCCACAGGTCGCGCCACTGTTCTGCGTCTGGCGCCTTCGAGAAGTTCGCCCCGTCGCGGGCGAGGTCGATCAGGTTCTTGGCGTAGTCGCCGATCCGTTCGATGTCCTTGACGATCGACATGTAGATCAGGACCGCCGGCGTGTCGATGCCGCCGTACACGCTGGCGTGGACGACCAGCTCACGACGGATCTCGCGCTCTGCCTCGTTGACCCGGTGGTCGGTGGCGCGGAGGTCGCTGCGCAGCACCTGGGCGTCGGCGCCACCGACGAGGGCCGACATGGCGAGGTCGAACGAGTGGCGGTCGTCGGCCAGCATGCGCTGCAACGTCGCCTCGATCCGGTCGAGGCGCTCCCTGTCGTCTCGTTGGAACCCGAAGACCATCAGCGTCCCTCCGCGGGTCACCTTAGGGGATGAGGAAGATGCCGAGCAGTGGCATCACGAGGAACAGTCCAACGATGTAGCCGACCACGACCGATCTCTTGCGGACCGCCACGTCGGCCAGGAGCTGGGCCCATCGCACGGGCAGCAATCGGATCCGCGGGACGGGATAGATCAGCACCAGCGCCGTGAGGTTGAACAGGGTGTGGACCAGCGCGATCGTCAGCCCTTCGGGGCGCAGGACGGCGAGGGACGCGAGCAGCGCCGTGATCGTGGTGCCCACGTTGGCACCGAGCGTGATCGGGTAGGCATTCGGAAGGGACAGGATGCCAGCGGCCACCAGCGGGACGAGGATCGAGGTGGTGATCGTCGACGACTGGACCGCGACCGTGACGAGGACCCCGACCACGATGCCGACGGCGCCGCCGCCACGCCCCACCAGGCGGTTCATGGCGCGCTCGACGCCGCCCGCGACCAGTTGCCGCATGTTCTTCGTGATGAGTCCGAGGGCGAGGAAGATCAGTGCGAGGCCCAGCGCGAGGAAGATGGCCCCGGCCAGTGGGCCGCCGATGGGGTCACCGTCGAGCAGGCCCTCGACCTGCTCGACCGGAAGCTTGACGGCGCGCCGGATCGGGCTCTGAGGGGGCGCCGCCGCGTCGAAGTCGGTCTGGCGGAACACGCCCGTCAGCGCCTCGGCGGCCCGCGAGAGAAAACCGGTGGCCAGCTCGATAGGGAGCAGCACGGCGACCGCCAGAAGGTTGAAGAAGTCGTGCATCGTCGCGCCGGCGAAGCCGCGGCGGAAGTCCTCGGAGCGCCGGATGCTTCCGAGCGACGCCAACGTGTTGGTGACCGTCGTCCCGATGTTGGCTCCCATGATCATCGGGACGGCCAACGGCACCGACAGCGTGCCCGCACCGACCAGGCCGACGATCGTGGAGGTGGACACCGAGGACGACTGCACGAGCACCGTCGCGAGGATCCCCGCGAAGACACCGGAGACCGGGTTCGCCACCGATTCGAGCAGGCCTTCGCGGAAACCCTCGCCCATGGCGGCGATGCCGGACTCGAGCAGGGCGACGCCGACGAGGAAGACGTAGAGGAGCACCACCACGAGTGCGGCGCGCGCCTGTGGGGGCAGATCCCGGGTCGCGGGCCGGGGTTGTATCGGCTCAGAGGTCACAGGTCGGGAATCTCGATCTGGGGGACCGCGCGGGAGCCTCGCACGATGGTCCGTTCATTCGCAAGCGGTCGCGGCGCCAACCCCTGGCCGCCGATCCTCGACGTGGCGAGGGCGCGGCGTGACGCCGCGCCCTCGCGTTCGCTGGGTCGAGACCCGGGCGGTCGTGCCTGGTCGTCACCGGTGAGTCCGTGCGGTGGTCGGCGGCAAGTCCGACCCCACGCCACCGGCGCCCAGGTTGTCGGGCGGGACGAGCTCCCGACCGACGCCCGAGCAGTACCCGACGGGGATTCGCTGGAGTCCTCCAGCGGATGGCCTCCTAGCGGCCGGGCACCTCCAGGGTCCCGTGATGACAACTACTGCTCAAACGGACCACCTCCTTCCTCTGGTGGTGCGTAGACAAGCACACCGACGGGGTGGCTGCTGGCAGGTGCCGGCGCGGTTGGATGCCCTGTCCCGGCGCGGGTAACGTGCGCGATCTCGGGCGCGTAGCTCAGTGGGAGAGCGCTGCCTTCACACGGCAGAGGCCACAGGTTCGAAACCTGTCGCGCCCACCCGACACCCTCCCCGGCAGTTGCCTCGGAGGTTCGATCGTGGCACGGTGACATGCATGCTCACCGTGACCGCGCAGTCGGATGTCCCGCTCGTCGCCACCGGGACCGGCACGACGTGCACGCGAACGCTCCGCGCCGGGCGGCCTTCGACGCGCTGATCTCGCTGCCCGGCGGGCCACCCTGACCGGTTCGTCCGGCGCCGCGCGCCGGAGGCATCACCGCGCGAGAGACGTCTCGCCGGCCATGTGAGGAGCAATCCGTGAGCCCAGCCTTCATCGTGCGCAACGGCGGGGAGACCGCCGAGGTCGCGCCCGGTGCTACGGCCCTCGAGGCCTTGAAGGCTCTGGACGCCGTCAAGGGCCAGATCGTGGCGGCCCGTGTCGGCGACCAGCAGTGGGACCTCGACCGGCCCCTGCCGTCAGACGCGTCCGGACCGCTCGACGTCGAGCCCATCGCTGCCGACAGCGACGAGGGCCGCGCCATCCTGCGCCATTCGGTCGCCCACCTCATGGCCCAGGCGGTGACCGACCTGTTTCCGGGCACCAAGTGGGCGATCGGGCCACCGATCGACGACGGCTTCTACTACGACTTCGACGTCGAGCGGCCCTTCACCCAGGAGGACCTCGAGCGCATCGAGGCCCGCATGGAGGAGCTCCTGCGCGAGCGTCAGCGTTTCGTCCGCGAGGAGCTGTCGCGGGACCAGGCGCTCGAGGAGTTCGCGGATCAGCCCTACAAGCGCGAGATCATCGAGCGGGCCGAGCCGTCCGAGGTCGATGCCGACGGCAGCGACACCACCTTCACGGTGTATCGCAACCTTCGACCGGGCAGTGACGACGGCGACGCGGAGGAGGCATGGGCGGACCTGTGCCGGGGACCGCACATCCCGTCGTCGGATCGCGTGCCCGCGTTCAAGCTGCTGCGCACCGCCGGCGCGTACTGGCGTGGGCGCGAGGACCAGCCGATGCTGCAACGCATCTACGGCACCGCGTGGGAGTCCAGGAAGGCGCTCCAGCGCCATCTCGAGCACCTCGAGGAGGCACGCCGGCGCGACCACCGCCGCCTGGGGCGCGAGCTCGAGCTCGTGCACTTCCCCGACGAGCTCGGCCCGGGGCTGTCGATCTTCCTGCCGCACGGCGCGTTGGTGCGCAAGCAGATGGAGGACTGGATCCGTGACGAGACCCTGCGTCGGGGCTACCAGCCCGTCTACACCCCGCACATCGCCAAGGAGGATCTCTGGCACCTCTCGGGGCACCTCGAGAACTACGCCGAGCTGATGTATCCCGGCATGGAGGTGGAGGGCGCGAACTATCGGCTCAAGCCGATGAACTGCCCCTTCCACATCATGGCGTTCACCTCACGCACGCGCTCGTACCGGGAACTGCCGCTGCGCATCGCCGAGCTCGGCACCGTCTACCGCTACGAACGTTCCGGCGTCGTCAACGGGATGCTGCGCGCCCGGGGTTTCACCCAGGACGACTCGCACATCTTCTGCCGTCCGGATCAGGTCGTCGACGAGGTCGTCGCCTGCATCGAGTTCGCCCGTGACCTCTACCGCGCCTTCGGGCTCGGCGATCCGTCACGCGTCGCGGTGTCCACGAGGCCTGACGACAAGTCGGTCGGCACCGACGAGCAGTGGGAGCACGCCGAGAAGGCGCTCATGGAGGCAGCGGCCGCGTCCGGGTTCGACTACGAGGTCGATGAGGGCGAAGGGGCCTTCTACGGGCCGAAGATCGACATCCACGCCCGTGACGCGATCGGCCGCGAGTGGCAGCTGACCACCGTGCAGGTCGACTTCAACCTCC
>CAZSQF010000091.1:0-9944 GCA_964608935.1 uncultured Actinomycetota bacterium
CCTTGCGATGTTCTACGTCGAGGTGCGTGACGCCGACGGCGCGATGAACAACATCCGCGTGCTGCGGCTGAAGGACAAGCTCGGGACGCGCCAGATGCCGACCGCCGAGCTCGCCCTCGACGGGACGCGCGCACAGCTGATCGGTCCGCCCTCGGACGGGACCCGCAACATCGTCCCGATGCTCCAGATCACCCGGATGTGGAACGCGGTCACGGCCGCGAGCTACCTGCGGCGCGGGCTCGCGCTGGCGCGCGACTACGCCCGCCGGAGGGTCGCCTTCGGTGCCGAGCTGGTCGATCAGCCCCTGCACCAGGCGACCCTGGCGTGGCTCCGGGTCCAGCACGAGGCCGCCCTCCAGCTCACGTTCCGTGGTGTCGAGCTGCTCGGTCGTGAGGAGGCGGGCGTCGCGACCGACGAGGAGCGCAAGGTGCTCCGGCTGCTGCTGCCGATCACCAAGCTGCTCACCGGCAAGCAGGCGGTCGCGGGCAGCTCCGAGGCGCTGGAGGCCTTCGGTGGTGCCGGGTACATCGAGGACACCCACCTCCCACAGCTGCTCCGCGACAGCCAGGTGCTGCCGATCTGGGAGGGCACCACCAACGTGCTGTCGCTCGACGTGCTGCGAGCCATCCAGCGCGAGGACACGCTCGACGCGTATGCGGCGGAGGTCCGGCGGGCAGCGACGGCGACGTCACACGCCGACCTGGCCGGGATCGTCAAGCTCGCGATCGATGCGGTCGATCACGCCACGGCCTGGGTCGCCCAGGCCGGGGAGCACAGCCCCGCGGCGGTGCACCACGGGGCGCGACGATTCGCGCTGACGCTCGGCCGTGCGCTCCAGGCCGCGCTGCTGTCGGCACAGGCGCAGCACGACCTCGACGTGCACGAGGACGGCCGCGGCGTCGCGGTTGCGCACCGGTTCGCGGCCGAGGGCATCGACCTGCTCGAGCCCGCCGGTGAACGACTTGCGTCGGACGCGGCGCTGGCCCGCGACGAGCCGATCGAGCCGGACGCCAGCGCCGGCCGTTAGCCCGCGGCGGTCAGCAGCACCGGCTCGAGGCGGCGGTTGAGCGCATCGAGCGTGGCGCGCATCACGGCCCGTTCGAGGTCGCCCCGCACGAGCGCGGCGCCGACCAGCGACTCCTCGCCGTCGTCACCGAGCACGCTCACGACGACGCGTGCCACGGCCGGCTCGCCGGAGGTGGACGCGACGACGTCGTCGATGCTGGCCAGCACGCGTTCGGCGCTGAGCTCGCGCACGGCATCGACCGTGGCCTCGGCCACGGCGCGCAACACGCCCGCCCGCGTCGGCACGCCGCGTGCGTGACCTTCGGCGTCGCGGTCGCCGAGGCGCAGGGTGGCCACGACCTCGACCGCATCGGGCGCATGGCGGGTAACAAGGTCACGGATGGCGGCGCGACGACGTGATCTCACCGATGCCACTGCGCGAAGGTCCTCGACCTCCGGCTGGACCGGCTCATCGCGGACCGGCGTCTCCGGCTCGGTCGCCGGGGCCGGTTCGCTGGGCGGCTCGGTGTCGGCCGGCTCGAAGGGTTCGGCGTCGGACGGCTGTGCCGGTTCGGCGTCGGTCGGCTCGGCCGACGGCTCGGAGGCGGCGAAGAACGGGTCCGCGTCCGGGTCGGCGGTCGCCTGGGGTGCCGGCTCCTCGCGGCCGATGGTGCCGTGGAGTCGGCTGAGCGCCGCTTGGGCGGCCTCGCTCAGTCGCTCGCGAGCAACACTCAGCTCCTGGCTCTCCTCGGCGGACTCGGAGTCGTCCTCGACCAGTCGCACCGCGTCGGTCTGGGCCGCCTCGGCCCCCTCGTCGGCCGTTCGGGATCGGATGTCGTCGGGATCGAGGGCGATGCCGAAACGCTCACGCAGGGTCGCCGCCACGGCCCACGACACGGCTTCGGGGTCCTCGCCGGGGGCGAGCCGGATCCGCAGGCGGCCGCGGCCGGTCTCGGGCGAGAGGCCAACACCGGCCTCGGCCACGCCGGGTACGGACGCGATCGCGCGTTCCAACTCTGCGTAGCCTGGAGCTGCCACTGGCGCCTCACCCTGGCTCACTTCCTCACCCCACACACGCCGCCCCGTCCGGGTACCTGTGGCGTACCCTCAACCGCGTCGAACACACCCGTCATCGGATCGCCCGTGTCGCACGGGAACCCGCAGCCTCCGCCCGCCTGGCGTCGCTGGCTGACGCGTTGGACGATCCCCAAACAGCATGCACCCGCACAGCCTAGCGCGAAAGTGTTGTTCACAGCCCGAGATCGGCGACGTTACGTCAATGTGCGGACGCTAGGCGTGACGGATCGCGCGATGGAACCACCCCCCGCCCCATCGCCACCTCATGCGCCACGCGCACGCCCCACGGCCCCTGCGGATGATCCACAGCAGCCGGCCAGCAGCGTCCCCGCGGCACCCGGCCCACCCGGCCCACCGGGCGAGCACCACGACCGTCGTCGTGTGACCCTCCACCCCGATCGGGTCGAGGCTCCCTCCCCACGACTGGACCTGAGCCCGTCCGAGGCGCTGCACCTCGCAGAGCGGGGCAGGGAGGCGTTGCGGCGCCGCGAGGGCGACGACGCACCCTGAGCGACGGCGCTACGCGCCGCCCTCGAGGGCGTCGAGCAGCTCGTCGGCCGCCGCGTACGGGTCGAGGTCGCGAGCGGCGACCTTGGTCGCGAGGGCCTCGAGCATCGGGTCGGCGCCGTCGCCGAGGCCGGTGAACCGGCGCCGGACCTGTTCGAGTGCGATCTCGCGCACCGCGTGCAGGGCCCGGTCGCGACGCCGCCGTTCACCCTCGCCCGACGCGACCAGGTGCTCGCCGTGCGCCTCGAGCGCGTCGACGAGCTCGGGGACCCCCTCCGCGCGGACGGCGACCGTGCGCAGTATCGGCGGCCACCACGGGGCTGCGACGCCGCCGTTCGCCTCGAGCTCGTGCCCCATCTCGAGCATGCCGCGCAGCTCGGATTCGAGCTTGCCGGCGCCCGAATGATCGGCCTTGTTGATGACGAACACGTCGGCGACCTCGAGGATCCCGGCCTTCGCCGCCTGGATGCCGTCGCCCATGCCCGGCGCCAGCGCGACGATGGTGGTGTCGGCCGTCGCGGCCACCTCGACCTCGGACTGACCCACCCCGACGGTCTCGATCACGACGTCGTCGAACCCGGCTGCATCGAGCACCAGCACCGCCTGTGGCGTGGCGAACGACAGGCCCCCAAGATGCCCGCGCGTGGCCATCGAGCGGATGAAGACGCCCGCATCCGCGTGGTGCGCCTGCATACGGACCCGATCGCCGAGCAGCGCACCGCCGGAGAAGGGTGACGACGGGTCCACGGCGAGGACCGCGACGCGGCGATCGCGGGACCGCAGCTCGGCCGCGAGCTGGTTGGCGATGGTCGACTTCCCGACGCCCGGCGAGCCGGTCATACCGATCACCCGTGCCGTGCCGGTCCTCGGGTACAGGCCCCCGACGACCCGGCGCAGCTGGTCGGGCGTGCCGTCCTCAACGACGGTCAGCAGCCGTGCGAGCGCCCGCCGCTCCCCGCGGTCGAGCCCGTCGAGGAGCTCGGTCAGCTCGGTCACGCCCCGGCGACCTCGAGCGTCAGCGCATCCCCCTGACCACCCCCGCCGCACAGCGCCGCCACGCCGCGACCGCCGCCACGGCGACGCAGCTCGTGCACGAGAGACACGACGATGCGGGCCCCGGAGCATCCGATCGGGTGACCGAGCGCGACCCCGCCGCCGTTGACGTTGACCCGGCCCTCGTCGAGCCCGAGCTCGCGGACCGATGCGATCGCCACCGACGCGAACGCCTCGTTGATCTCGTAGAGGTCGAAGCCCGACGGGTCGGCACCGATCCGGTCCGCCGCCGCACGGATGGCGTTGGCCGGCTGGAGGTGCAGCGACGGATCGGGGCCGGCGACCGTGCCCCACGACGTGACGGTCGCCAGGACCGGCAGCCCCTGCGCCTCGGCCCGCTCGCGACTGGCCAGGACGAGCGCCGCGGCCCCGTCGGAGATCTGGGACGCGTTGCCGGCGGTGATCGTGCCATCGCTCGAGAAGGCGGGCTCGAGCCCCGCGAGCGACTCGACCGTGGTGCCGGGGCGGATGCCCTCGTCCTCGTCGACCACGATCGGATCACCCCGCCTCTGCGGCACCTCGACCGCGACGGTCTCGCCCTCGAAGGCGCCCTCCTTCCAGGCGGTGGCCGCCCGTTCGTGGGAGCGCGCGGCCCACGCGTCCTGCTCCTCGCGGGAGATGCCGAGCCCCTTCGAGCTCTGGTAGTCGTCGGTCGCCTGGCCCATGGCGCACCCGTCGAAGGCGCACGTGAGCCCGTCGTGCATCATCACGTCGACCAGCGCGCCGTCACCGAGCCGGTAGCCGAACCGGGCCTTGTCCAGCACGTACGGTGCGTTCGACATCGACTCCATGCCACCGGCGACGACGAGGTCGAAGTCCCCGACACGGATGAGGTCGCGGGCGCGGGACACCGCCGTCATGCCCGACAGGCACACCTTGTTGACCGTCTCGCTCGCCACGTCCATCCCGATGCCGGCCGCGACCGCGGCCTGACGGGCGGTGATCTGGCCCTGACCGGCCTGGAGGACGTGTCCCATGACCACGTAGTCGACCTGGGCCGCCGGGACCCCCGCCTGGCCCAGCGCCGCGCCGATGGCGCTGCCGCCGAGCTCCATGGCCGACAGGGGGGCGAGGCCTCCCCCGAAGCGCCCGATCGGCGTGCGGGCATACCCGACGATCACGGCCTCGGTCACGACGGCTCTCCTGGGTCGGCGGACACCACCATCGTAGGGGGGTCCGGCGCAGCGGCCGAACCCTCCCGCAGGCCGGGCCCGTACGACAGCGCTGCGTTCCACGTGTGGGTCCGGGCCACGGCATCAGGCATCATGGACGTGGCCGACCGACGTGAGGAAGCCGACCGTGGACGTGACGCGCATCGACCAGATCGCCATCGCCGTCGAGGACCTCGACGAGGCCTTGGCCTTCTACGAGCGCGCCTTCGGGCTGACCGCGGTGTCGCGCGAGCGGATCGAGGCGGACGGCGTCGAGGAGGCCATGCTCGACGTCGGGGGGGTGTCCCTGCAGCTGCTCCAGGCGACCCGCGACGACTCACCGGTGGCACGGTTCATCGCCCGCAGCGGTCCGGGACTGCATCACCTCGGCTTCGGCGTGGCGTCGGTGAGCGCAGCGCTCGACCACCTGCGGGAGCACGACGTCGCGCTCATCGACCAGGAACCGCGGACCGGTGGCGGAGGGCACACGATCGCGTTCGTTCATCCGCGGGCGACCGGCGGGGTGCTGGTGGAGCTGGTCGAGGACGGCCACGGCACCGCGAGCTGACGGTGGCTGCCGCTTCGGGCTGTGCCGCGCCGCAGCGACGCGCGCCGGTAGCCTGACGCGGCCGGACCATTCCGAGGGATTCGTTGAGCTTCTCCGACCGTCTCCGCGCCTGGTTCCGGGGCGAGACCAAGCGCTCCGCCCCGAGCCCGAGCACCGATCGTGCGTCACGGTCCACGCTCAAGGAGCTCGAGGCGTTCATCGAGTCGCGGCACGGCGTCGAGGCGTTCCTCGAGCCCAAGACGGCGGTGTATTCGACGACGCTGTTGCTGGTGGCCGGAGACGGCGAGTACCTGCGCCGGCCGGTGCGGGACCGCCGCCAGGCGACCGACCTCTGCGATGACCACGACGTGCCGATCTACGACGCCCGCAAGGTGGGCTACCCGCAGCGGATGAAGGACTACGACCGCGGTACGCGGCCGCGCCAGGTCAGCCTCGACGACCTGCCGCCGTGGCCGGGTGACGACCCGATCGAGGGGCCGCCCCCGCCGCCCGAGCAGGACTGACGCGGGGCGACAGGAGAGCAGGCTGTGGCGAGCGTTCCGACCACGATGCGCGCTGCCCGACTGCACCGGCCGCGACGATCTGACACGGCCGAGGACGTGCGCATCGACGAGGTCGCAGTCCCCGCGCCGGGTCCGGGTGAGGTGCTCGTGCGCATCCGGGCGTGTGGCGTGTGCGCCAGCGACCTGCACGTCGTGCAGGGGGTGACCCCGCACGGGCCGACCCTCCCGCAGATCCTCGGCCACGAGCCCGCCGGGGAGGTGGCCGCCGTCGGGGACGCCGTCGCCGACTGGCAGCCGGGTGACCGTGTTGCGCTGCTGATGGCCCGACCGTGCCTGGCGTGCCGGTACTGCACGGCCGGGCGGGAGAGCCTGTGTGTGGACCTGGTGGTGCCGGGGGTCGATGCCGACGGCGCCCAGGCCGAGTACATGGCGGCCGACCAGCGGTTCCTGGTCCCGATCCCCACCGGGATGCCCTTCGAGCAGGCCGCCATCGTCACGGACGCCGTCGCGACGCCGTATCACGCCCTCAAGCGAGGCGGCATCGGTGAGGGCGTGACGGTGGCGATCTTCGGGCTCGGTGGCCTCGGAATGCACGCCGTGCTGCTGGCGAAGCTCGCCGGCGCCGACGTGATCGGCGTCGACGTCGACGAGGTCAACCTCGACCGGGCGCGCGACTGGGGAGCGGACGAGGTCATCGATGCCTCCGACGGTGGCCCCGCACGCCGCATCCGCCAGCTGACCGGCGGCGGCGTCGACCGCGCGTTCGAGTTCGTCGGCTCACGCGAGACGCTCGACCAGGCGGTCAAGTCGCTCAAGCCCGGCGGCCGCGCGACGGTGTCGGGCCTGACCGATCAGCGCATCGAGACCGTGCCGATCTCGCTGTTCGTGTCCCAGGAGACCGAGCTGGTCGGCTCGTTCGGCTCCACGCCACAGGACCTGGGCGAACTGCTCGACCTGGTCGAGGAGGGGCGACTCGACCTGTCGCGATCGGTCACCGACACGCTCGACCTGGACGAGTTCCCCGACGCGCTGCGTCGGCTCGAGACCCGCGCCGGGCATCCGATCCGGATGGTCGTCACCTACGAGTAGCGCGACGCCGACCCCGACGGTCACTCCTCGTGGATCTCGACCGTCGAGATCACGACCTCCTCGACCGGACGGTCGCTCCCGTCGGTGTCGGTGGTCGCGATGTCGTCGACGACCTCGAGCCCGTCCGTGGCCTTGCCGAAGACCGAGTACTGGGGCGGCAGGCCGACGTCCTGGTGGGTGATGAAGAACTGCGACCCGTTGGTGTCGGGACCGGCGTTCGCCATCGCCAGCGTGCCCATCCGGTAGCCGCGGCTCTGCGCCGCACCGAGCTCGTCCGGGAAGCGGTACCCGGGACCGCCGGTGCCGGTCCCGGTGGGGTCGCCGCCCTGGATCATGAACCCCTCGATGACCCGGTGGAAGATGACGCCGTCGTAGAACCCCTCGCGGGCGAGGAACACGAAGTTGTTGACGGTGGCAGGGGCCTCGTCGGCGAGCAGCCTGACGGTGATGTCGCCCCGGTTGGTCCGCACCGTCGCGGCATACGACCGCTCGGTGTCGATGACCATGCCGGGTGGCGAGCTCCACTGCTTGGCCACGCGGGCCTCCTGACGTCGCGGCTCTTGACCGCAGGGTAGGCGCTCGGCGTGGGGTCGCCGAACCCGCGCCGGACCTAACGCGCCTCGATGCTGATCGTGATGATCCGCACGTCGACGACCGGCCGGGCCTGACCGTCGACCTCCTGACCGGCGATGCGGTCCACGACGTCCATGCCGTCCACGACGTGCCCGAGGACGGTGAACGCGGGACCGGTCGGCAGGGTGGTCGGATCGCCCTGCGCCACGAAGAACTGCGACCCGTTGGTGTCCGGGCCGGCGTTGGCCATGGCCACCGTTCCCCGCGGGTAGCCCCCGGGGACCATGTCGGGGTCGAGGTCCTCGAGGTCGCCGAAGTCCGCGATGAGCTGGTCGCGGACGTCCTCGTACAGCGCCTCGGCCACGTCGAGCTCGTCCTCGAAGGTGTAGCCCGGATAGGTCGGCGCGTCGGGGTCGAACCCCTCCGCGGTGCAGTCGTCCTGTCCGCAGCCGGTCCCGGCCGGGTCGCCCGCCTGGATGACGAACTCGTTGACCACGCGGTGGACCAGCACCCCGTCGTAGTAGCCGTCCTCGGCGAGCCCGACCAGGTTCGCGGTCGCGATCGGAGCGCCGTCCGTGTCGAGGTCGAGGGTGATGTCGCCGCAGGTGGTCCGGATCGTCGCCCGGTAGTCCGCACCGGCGTCGAGCTCGGCCAGGGGCGGCTCGTCATAGATCTCGCTGTCGACCTCGGGGGCGTCGTCGGGCTCGGGGCAGGGCTCGGCTGTCGCGGCGACGCCGCCCGGCTCGTCCTCCTCCGCGTCGTCGATCGCAGGCTGGCCGGCATCGGCGCCCCCGAGCAGGCCCACGAGCGCGCCCCCGACGAGCGAGAGCACCATCAGGGCGGCCATGACGAGGATGATGATCCTGTTGCGGACCTGGCGCCGGTCCGCCGCCGAGGCACGACGCTTGGCCTTGGCCCGCTCGACCTGCTTGCGGTGACTGCGCTTGCTCAAGAGCCGTGGACCTCCGAGGTTCGACCACCCAGGCTATCGGCGGCGAGCCTCCCCTCCGCGCTCAACCCAGCCGACCGCGCCGGGCGGCGATGCGCCAGCAGTGCAGGTGCCAGTGGCGGCGCTCGTGCACGAGGCCCTCCGGCCAGACGACGACGTGGCCCTGCCGTTGTGCGATGGCGTCGTCGCAGCCGGGGCAGACGTAGCGCTTGACGGCCCGAACCGCCGGGATCCGCCGCACCTCGTAGCCGTCGAGCTCCGGGAGCAGGTCAGTCATACACGTAGAAGCCGCGTCCCGCCTTGCGCCCGAGGAACCCTGCCTCGACCATATGCCGCAGCAGCGGGGCGGGTTCGTACGACGGTTGCCGGTACTCCTCGCGGAGCCGCTCGATGATCGCGAGGGTGATGTCGAGCCCGACCACGTCCATCAGCTCGAACGGCCCCATCGGGTACCCGCACCCGAGCTTCATCGCCGTGTCGATCTCCTCCGAGGTCGCGTAGTGCGACTCGAGCATCTTCACGGCGTCGTTGAGGTAGGGGAACAGCAGCGTGTTCACGATGAAGCCGGCCCGGTCCCCGCACAGCACCCCGATCTTTCCGATCCGGTCGACGAAGGCCCGCGCGGCTTCGATGACCTCGGGCTGGGCCCGCACCGTGGTGACGATCTCGACCAGCTTCATGACCTCGGCCGGGTTGAAGAAGTGCAGGCCGAGGACCCGGTCGGGACGGTCGGTGCCCATCGCCGCATCGATGACCGGCAGCGACGACGTGGTGGTCGACAGCACCGCGTCCGGCTTCAGGACCGGCACGATCCGCTCGAACAGGTCCCGCTTGACCTCGAAGTCCTCGACGACGGACTCGATCACGAGGTCGCAGGGGGCGAGCTCCTCGAGGTCGTGGGTGGGGCGGATGCGTTGGAGGGCGGCGACCATGTCCTCGGACGACAGCCGTTGCTTGTCCACCAGGCGCTGCATGGACTTGGCCACCTTGGCGGTCAACGCCTCGGCCTTCTCCCGGGTCCGGCCCCGGACGACCACGTCGAACCCGGCCTTGGCGCACACCTCGACGATGCCGGCCGCCATCGTGCCGGTCCCCAGCACCCCGATGGTGGTCCACCCGGCGATGGCGTCCGGATCGGGTGCCGACCGGGTGTCCTCGTCGGGCAGGACGCGCGAGGAGCCGGGCTCCTCGTAGGTGTAGAAGCCCCGGCCCGACTTCCGCCCGGTGAAGCCGGCGGACGCCAGCTGCCCCAGCATCGGGCGGGGCGCGAACCGCGTGTCGTGGAACTGGTCGTGGATCGCCTCCATGATGCCGACGAACGTGTCGACCCCGACGAGGTCGGTGAGCGCGAGCGGCCCCATCGGCAACCCGGCCCCGTGCCGCATGGCCGCGTCGACGTCCTCCTTGGTGGCGTAGCCGCCCTCGACCATCCACACGGCCTGGTTGAGGTAGGGGAACAGCAGCTGGTT
>CAZSQF010000092.1:0-9791 GCA_964608935.1 uncultured Actinomycetota bacterium
TCCACCCGACACGAGCCCGTCGACCGATCGCCCCGATGTCGATCCGGCGCGGGCCGAGATGGTCTCCCTTCGGACAGGGAGCCTGGTCCGGATCCGGCCTCCAACAGCCGATGATACGGGTAACGGCGAGTTTCTCGACCGTCAGCATCCCACCCGCAGCGCTGCCTGCCGAATGTCTTTCGAGGTCCCGCCGTGCGCTCGCTCGCCGTCATCGATCTGGCCGTGATATGGGCCGTCGCCTGGCCCGCCCTGGCCATCGCGCTGCTGCGCGTCGCCGACGTCTCGATCGGCGTGTTCCGCACCGTCTTCGTGGTACAGGAACGGCGGCTGCTGTCGGCGTTGGCCGCCGCCCTGGAATCCGGGACGTGGCTGGCCGCCGCCGGGATCGTGTTCGCGGACTTGACGCCGATCCGGACCGCCGGGTTCGTCGTCGGCGTCGCGGCCGGCACCGCGATCGGGGTGGAGCTCACCCGCAAGCTGCAGCTCGGCATGGTCACCGTGCGGATCTACACCGACGCGACGCGGGTGGACGACGACGGCCAGCCGCTCCAGATGGGCGATGCGGTGGCGCTCGCCATCCACCATGCGGGCTTCGGCGCCACCGTGTTCCGCGGGCGGGGCTACCGGGGTCCGGTGGACATGGTGCTGTCGACCGTGCGGCGCCGCAACGCACACACCGTGGTCAGGATCGCCCGCGAGGTCGATCCGGTCGCCTATGCCGCCGTGGACAGCTCCCCCGCACCGGCGCCGAGCAACCACACCCTCGGGCGTGTCTGACGTCCGGCGCGGCTAGGCCTTGGCCCAGTAGTCGTCGGACGACTTGGACGACTCGAGGTCGTCCGCCGTCTCGAAGCCCGGTGCCATCGACGCCGACGTGCCGGCCAGGTACTGGTGGTGGTCGATCCCGAGCAGGCGGATCCAGCTCTGCTGACCGAGCGTGAGGGCGATGAAGCAGCCGAGCTCGACCAGCTCGGGCTCCGAGAAGTGGGCGTGCAGCCGCTTCCACAGCAGCTCGAGATCCTCGTCGCTGCCGGGGCCCCACGCGATCGCCTGGGCGTAGGCGAGCGCCGCCTTCTGCCGCTCGTCGTAGTCGTCGGAGCTCTCGAAGTTGAGCAGCTGGTCGTACTGAAGCTCGTGGATCCCCTCGGCGGTCGCCTTCTGCGAGCGCTGGTTGCCGCAGAACTCGCACTTGACGGTGCGTGAGATGTAGACGCGGCACAGGTCCTTGATGCTGTGGTCGCACACCCCCTCGTGGAAGATCGCCTTCCACGAGTCGGCGAAGGCCCAGAAGGCGTTCGGGGCGTGGGCCCGCACGGCCGAGCTCTCGGGGCGCGGCGTCCCCTCGCGGGCACAGCGCTCGAGCTCGGCCTGCATGCGCTCGTCGAGCCGGTCGAAGGGGACGTAGCTGATGTGCTGGGCCATCTCGGCTCCATCCGGTGCGCTGGATGCAAACGTGTGCAACCCACCGTACCGGCGGGGTCCGGGCGCGCCAAGAGGTCGCGCCGCCCATCGGCCCCGACCAGGTCAGCGACCGACCGGCGGCGCCGGTGCGGCCGAGCGTGGCCGCCAGCCCGTGCGCAGTGCCACGGGCAGGTGTGCGACCTCGTTCCAGCGGTCGAGGACGACCGCGGCGGCGCGACCACCGGGTCCCACCCCGTCGGCCCAGCCGAGCAGCTCGGTGACCGAGGCGTTGCTGACCCCGCCGAACGTCCCGGGCGGCACGCCGAGCAACCGGTGGGTGCCGTGCCACACCGGTCCACCGTGGGTCACCGCCACCGTGGTCGCCCCGTCGGGGGTGGTGGCGAGCAGGGCGCGGAAGACCGGCTCGATCCGGTCGACCAACGCCGTCGAGGACTCGCCCCCGACCTCGGCGATCACGTCGTCACCCGCGCGCCAACGCTCCCAGCGCTCCGGGTCGCGCGACGCCATCTCGTCACGCAGGAGCCCCTCCCAGTCGCCGAAGGCGCGCTCCCGCAGCAGCGGCTCGAGCTCGGCCTCCACGCCGAGCGCCGCGGTGAGCGGTGCCGCCGTCTCGAGGCACCGGGGCAGGTCCGAGGTCACGACGCGCGCGTGCGGATGAGCGGCGGCGAGCGCCGCGGCGGTGGCCTGCGCCTGGGCCCGACCGACCTCGGTCAGGCCGCTGCCGCGCTGCCCCTGGATGCGGCCCTCGGCGTTCCAGACCGACTCACCATGGCGGAGCAGGACGAGCCGCCTCACGCACCGTCCTCGTCGACGGATCGGGCACCCACGGCCACCGCGGTACGGGCTGGCAGGACCTCGCCCGTGTCGGTGTCGCGTCGCGGCACGTCCGCCCACAGGCGCTCGAGCCCGTAGAACTCGCGCTCGTCGACGGTGAACAGGTGGCACACCAGATCCCCATAGTCGAGCAGCACCCAGCCGGCCTCGGCCGTGCCCTCACGGCGCAGTGGCCGGCGGTCGTGAAGCTCGCGCAGGCGTGCCTCGACGTGCTCGGCGACCGCCTTCAGCTGGCGGTCGTTCGCGGTGCTCACGAGGAGGAAGACGTCGACGAGGGCCAGCACCTCCGCCACCTCGAGGATGAGCAGGTCGGTGGCCTTCTTGTCGTCGGCAGCGTCGGCAGCGGCGACGGCGAGCGTCACAGACTCGTCGGTTGCGGGCACGAGCTCCTCGGGCGCGGTCGGCGGTGCGCCGCGTGCCAGGGAACCACAGCAGCCGGTCGGACGCGACACATCCGGTCCGGGGAGGCCGGCGGGGATCACGACCGGGCGAAGTCCGCGCCCACGACGATGGTGACGTCCACGACGGTCTGCGGCGTGGTCGAACGCTCCACGCGTCCGACGCCGAGCAGGTCCTGGATCTCGCGCGCCACGGCGACCTGCTCTGGCGTGTCGTCGTAGACCACGATCAGGGTCGTGCGGTGGTCGAAGTGGTCGGCGTTGCCGGTCAACACGACCCGCAACCCACCGAACCGGAGCCGTTCGGCCACCTCCTGGCCGATTCCCGGCACGCCCACCCCGTTCAGGATCTGCAAGCGTGTGCCGGCGCCCTCCGACGCGTGCGGCCGGGACGCCGCGAAGCGCTCCTGCGCCAACAGCTCGACCCGGTCGGCATCGACCCGGTAGAGGTCCTCGCTCCCGGAGCCGAGCGGTGAGACCGGCAGCGTGAGCGTGGTCAGCCGTTCGCGGGCGAACGCGTCGGCGAGATCCTCGATCAGGCTCCGCGCGAAGTCGGGATCCGGGGTCTCGAGCCCCGTCGAGCCGGCGGTGATGATCCGGTCCAGCACCTGCGGATCGTCCGCCACCGCCGCGAGGAGCCCGTCGATCACCTGTCGCATCCGCGGCAGGCGTTCGACCTCGCTCTCCCCCTCGGCCTGCAGCAGCACGTAGTCGGCTCCCGGGGCCCCTTCGAGGCGCTGGATGCCGGGGTCGAAGGCGGCGCCGCGGCCGTCCGCGGGCTCGAGCCGCGACCGAACGTCCACGTCCACCCCGCCGACCTCGGACAGCACGCTCGCCCAGCCGGCATGCGTCAACGCCACGACGCTGTCGAGCTGCGCCCCGAGCAGGTTGTCGACGGTGACCCACACCAGTGGTGGGCCACCGAAGTCGTGGGCCTCGCCGATCGTGAAGGTCCCGTGGCCCGGCACCTCGGCCACGGTGCCGACCGGGACGAGCACCACCGTGCCCTGGTCGGCGGCCTCGTCGTAGGACAGGACGGCCACGTTCGCCGCGTGCTCGCCGGAGCGGTCGTCCACGGTCACGAGCGTGACGGAACGCTGCCCGTTCAGGCCCTCGGTCGGCGCCTCGTCGGGACTCGTCGCCACGAGGTCGCGCGCCCGTTCGACCAGGCCGGGCATGAGCAGCTCGCTCACGGCCACCGCAGCACCGACCGCGACGATCACCAGCACCACCAGCAACGCCGCCCGCCGCCCGCGGACACGGCGGCGACGCGACTGGCTCACCGAACGCCGGCCGGCGCTGCGCCGCCGACCGGTGGTGCCGCTCGACCTCGGGCCCTGCGGCGGTGCGGTGGGCGTGGACGGTTCCCGCCGGCGACGCTTCCTGCGGCCCTTCCTGCGCTCGCTGCGTCGCGGGCGTCGAGGGGGGTCACCGGCGGGCCCCGTCGACCCGTCGACGCCGACGTCCGCGGGGGGGTGCTCGTCAGCCATCGGCCGCACCGTACAGACCGTGGGCACGGACGTAGCGGTCCACCGCGTCCGGGACGAGGTAGCGGGTGGCGCGACCGTCGGCGAAGCGGGCTCGCAGTTCGGTGGAGGACACCTCGAGCTGGGGCATCTCGAGGCTCACGATCGGTCCGGGGAGGTCGTCATCGGGCGGTAGCGGGTGCCCTGGTCGCCTGGCCACGACGAAGGTCGCCAGATCGAACGCCTCCTCGACGCGGTTCCACCGGGACAGGCTGGCGGCCGCGTCCTCCCCCAGCAGGAACCACCATCGGGCGTCGGGTTCCTCGGCATGCAGCTGGTGCAGCGTGTCGGCGGTGTAGGTCGGGCCGTCGCGCTCGACCTCGCGACCGTCGACCACGAGGTTGCGGTCGTCGGCGACGGCCGTCTCGGCCATCGCCAGACGGTGGGCAGCCGGCGTCGTCGATCCCTTCATCCAGGGCTCCCCGGCCACCAACAGGCGGACCTCGTCGAGCGGGAGCTCGACACGGGCACACTCGGCCACCACGAGGTGGCCGAGGTGGGGCGGGTCGAAGGTGCCCCCGAGCAGACCTACGCGGCGGATCATCCCGGCGAGGCTACCGCGCGAGCCGTACGGCTTGGCCCCTCGGGGCTCCTGCTGGTACACGCATGGCAACCAACACGTCCGCCACCACCGTTCCTGCTGGGATCGACCTTCGTGCCACGTCCCGCCCCCGAGCCCGAGACCGACGCCACCACCGGATCGCGTCGCTCGTACCAGCTGCTGGCCGACCCGACGTTCGGGCCGTTCTTCGCCGGCAAGCTGCTGTCGACCATCGGGATGTGGGTCCACAACATCGCGGCGGCGATCGTGGTGTTCGAGCTGACCCGCTCGGCGCTGCTCGTCGGCATGGTCAGTGTTGCCCAGTTCACCCCGCAGCTGGTGCTCACACCCTGGAGCGGGGCCCGCGCCGACCGCAGCGACCGGCGGCGTCAGCTGCTGGCCGGACGCCTGGTCACCGCCTCGGGATCCGGCGGGCTCGTGGTGTGGATCCTGCTCGTCGGGCTCGACGGCGACCTCGGGGCCGCCGCCGTGATCGGCGCCGCGCTGATCGTCGGGATCGGCTTCTCGCTCGGAGGGCCGGCGATGAACGCCGTCCTGCCCGCGCTGGTCCGGCCGAACGAGCTCCCCAACGCCGTCGCACTGAACTCGGTGCCGTTCACGATCGCCCGAGCAGCCGGACCTGCGATCGGGGCCGGGCTCGTCACGACCGTGGGGCCCGTGGTCGCGTTCGGGGTCGCCGCCGTCACCAACCTGCTGTTCGCGGTCGTGCTGGCGCTCATCACGATCCGGCCGGTCGACCGGCCCATCGCCAGGGACGGCTCGGTCCGCGCCGGCCTGCGCCACCTCAGGGCCGACCCGGTCATGGCGGCCCTGCTGATCGGCGTCGCGACCATCGGCGTCGGGGCCGACCCCGTCATCACCCTCACGCCGGCGATCGCCGACGGGTTCGGTGCCGATGCAAGGCTGGTCGGCACGCTCGCGTCGTCGTTCGGGATCGGCGCCGGGCTCGCGTTCCTGGTGCTCGGCGTGGCCCGACGCCGCTTCGGCCTCGTCCGCCTCGGCGGCGGCGGGCTCGGGCTTCTCGCGGCCGGCACGGTGGGGCTCGCAGCCGCTCCGGTCGCCGCCGCGGCCGTGGCGGCCATGGTCGTCGGCGGTGCCGGGATGACCTTCTCGCTGACCTCGCTCACGACGCTGATCCAGCAGCGGGTCCCCGAAGAGCTCCGTGGGCGGATGATGGCCCTGTGGGCGGTGGCCTTCCTCGGGTCGCGTCCGCTCACCGCCGGGATCACCGGCGCGGTGGCCGACGCGATCGCCGTGGAGGCCGCGCTGGTGCTCGTGGCGGTGGTCGTGACCGCCGGTGCCCTCGCCTGCCGCCCGACCCGGCTCCGCGCCCGATCCCCCTGACGCTCCGGTCGCTGACGCGCCCTACGCGATGCGCTCGACATCTCCCGCGTGCTCTCGCTCCGGTCGCTGACGCTCCCTACGCGATGCGCTCGACATCTCCTGCGTGCTCTCGCTCCGGTCGCTGACGCTCCCTACGCGATGCGCTCGACATCTCCTGCGTGCTCTCGCTCCGGTCGCTGACGCTCCCTACGCGATGCGCTCGACGAACTGCGCGAGCTGCTTGAGGTTGCGGACCTCGACCATGTCCTCGACGTAGCGGGCGTAGCTCGACGCGATCGAATCACCCGTGTCCCAGAACTGGATCGGCTCCGGATTCAGCCAGAACACACGGCGGGCCCGCCGCTGGAGGTCCTGGAGCACCCAGGCACCGGCCTGCCGGTAGTTGTTGCGCGCGTCGCCGAGCACGATCACCGTCGAGCGTGGCGTGACGTCGCCCGCGTGCTCGGCGTGGAACCGTTCGAGCGAGTGCCCGTAGTCGGAGTGGCCGTCGAGCCACACCAGCTCGGCCTCGGCCATCATGCGGCGGATCGCCTCGCCGACATCGCCGCCCTCGAACAACGCGGTCACCTCGTCGAGGGTGTCGATGAACGCGAACGAGCGCACCTTGGAGAACTGCTCCTGCAACGTGTGGACGAGCATCAGGGTGAACCGGGCGAACGACGCCACCGACCCCGACACGTCACAGATGACGAACAGCTCCGGTCGGTGGGGTCTCCTCGGGCGGAACGACGGCTCGAAGGGCACACCGCCCGTCGACAGCGACCGACGCACCGTCCGGCGCATGTCCAGTCGCCCGTCCTTTCCCTGTCGCCGCTTGACCGCGACCCGCGTGGCCAGCTTGCGCGCCAGCGGACGGATGTGGGTGCGCAGCTGCGCCTGGTCCTCGGCCGACAGGTGGAACAGGTCGAGCTCCTCCACCGGTGGGCGGGCCATGCGCTCGGCCACGGGCTCGAGCCCGCGCTGCGCTGCGGCGCGCCGGCGGATCTCGGCCTCGACCTCCTGCTGGAAGGTGCGCAGGCGCGCCTCGAACTCGTCGCGGTACAGCCGTTCCTGCAGCGGGGTGAGCGCGTCCTCGTCCTCGACCACGCGCGCCAACAGGTCACGCAGCAGCTGCTGGAGGTCGACGGCCCGGAACACCCGATACTGGAAGTAGGACGCCCCCCCGTCGCGGCCCTCGACCCGCCCGAACTGGTCGACCGCGAGCCGTGCCATCCGACGGATCGTGTCGTCCCCGCCGGCCATGAGGCGGTCGAGCAGCTCGTGCAGGTAGGCGTCGCGGTCGAGCTCGTCGTCGAACTCGTCGGTGACGGCAGGCGTGTCGTCGGCGGCGGCCGGACCGGCCGGGAAGTACACCTCGAACAGGTCGTCGAAGACGCGGCGATGGCTGTGCGCCGTGATCGTCACCGCTGCCAGTGCCTCTCGCAGCTGCGCCCGGTCGAGCAGCTCGACGTGCGGCAACGTGCGCACGGCATCGATCACCTCGGACTGGGCCGCGGTGACCCCCGCGCGACGCAGGGCCCGCACGAAGTCCAGGACCCGCTGGAGGAAGCCGCCGAGGGGCGGCGGGTCCTCCCGCAGCACCTGCGACGACGGCTCGGACACGCGGGTCTCCTCCTCCCCCACGACGGTACCTCCGGCCCCCGCTCGCGAGCGTCGTCAGCCCCCGAAGGCGACCGCGACGGCCCCGGTACCGCTGCGCAGGAGCACCACGACCCGGCCGCTGTCGAGTGCGAGGACGTCGGCGAAGCCCACGTCCGTCGCAACCGTGTCGGCCTGGTCGTCGGTCACCACCGTGAGGGCGTCGTCGATCGCCAGCACGACCCGACCGTCACCGAGCGCGGCGACAGCGACCTCCTCGCCCGCCGACCCGACGCGTGGGCGAGCCGTGCCGTCCGCGAGATCGACCGCGTAGGTGGTGAGCACCTCCTCGCGGACCACCAGGATCAGCTGCTGGCCGACCCGGTCGGTCGCGAGCGCCTCGCGAGGGCCGTCGAGGTCCGCCGCCCACAGCGGTGTCCCGTCGTCGGCGTCGAGGCCGACGAAGGTGGATCGCTCACGCACGTCCTCGCGGCTCAACGCGACGACCACGACGTCGGGCCCGCCGCTGACCACGCGCACCCAGACGGGCTCCTCGCCCGGGGGCGCGGCACCCGCCAGCTCGTCCGGGCCGACCTCCCAGCGCTGCGTACCCGTCGCGCGGTCGATCGCGCCCAGCATCGGTGCGTCGTCCTCGACCGTGGCGCGGCGCGCGACCACCACCAGCTCGGCTCCCAGGCGCCCGGACACGCGCTCGGCCACCGCACCGGGGGGAGCCGTCGGCAGGTCGACGTCGACGGTCCACGCCGCCCCGTCCGGCCCGCGCAGCTCCACCTGGGGAGCGTCGGCCTCCTCGCCGAGCCGCAACAGCAGCACCTGCCCCATCGACGCGTCTAGCAGGAACGCGAAGGGGGTGCCCACGGTCGCCGTGTCGAGACAGTTCCCGGGGACGAGGTCGGCGTCCAAGGGCAGCAGCGCGTCGACCCGACCCGTGACGTCGTTGACGACGGCCAACGACCACAGCGACGGTCCGTCCCCCGCCACGACCCCGTCGCCGACGTCGGCGGTCGCGCGCACCCGGGTCAGTGACGCGTCCAGGACGGTGGTGACCGGCCCGATCGCGGCCACGCCCGTGTCCACGGCCACGAGCCGCTCGGCACCGCGCACGTCCGCGACCGCCACGACCGGGCCCAGGTGCGCGGTCAGGGTGTCGAGCGCGCTGCGCAGCGCCCCTCGTTCGTCCTCGTCGAGGTCGGGCAGACCGGTCGTGAGCGGCTCACCGAGGTCGGCGCTGGCCGGCCGGGCATCGACCGGCTCGGGTTCTAGCGCGTCGCACGGGGAGGCCGTGAACACCTGCGCACTGACCACGCCGACCGCGACCAGGCCCACCATGGCGGCCGCGCCGATCGCCAGGACACGCCGGTCGGCGCTCATCGGCTGTTCAGTCACACCGCTGCGGCCTCCTCCACGGTGCCGGCGTCCGGCTCAGTTCATCTCCGGACGCGGGGGCAGGCGCAGGTGGCCGACGGCCTTGTCGACATCCTGCTGGTACTTGAGCAGCACGTTCATGGTCGACTTCGCCACCTCCTCGTCCACCGTGTCGAACCCGAGCTCGAGCAGCGTGTGGGCCCAGTCGAGCGTCTCGGAGATCGACGGCGGCTTCTTCAGCTCGAGCTGTCGCAGCGATCGCACGATCCGGACGAGCTGATCGGCGAGCTGTTCGGGGGCCTCCGGGACACGCGAGAGCAGGATCGCCTTCTCGCGTTCGACCGTCGGATAGTCGAGGTGGAGATACAGGCAGCGACGCTTGAGCGCCTCGGACAGCTCACGCGTGTTGTTGGACGTCAGCACCACGAACGGATGGTGCGAGCCCCGGACGGTGCCGAGCTCGGGGATGGTCACCTGGAAGTCGGACAGGATCTCGAGCAGCAGCGCCTCGAACTCGAAATCGACCTTGTCGACCTCGTCGATGAGCAGCACGACGTCCCCGTCATGGCGCAGGGCACGCAGCAGCGGACGTTCCAGGAGGTAGTCCTCGCCGAACAGGTCGTCGTGGACCTCCTTCCAGTCCTGGCCTTCCTCGCCCGGCGCGCCGGTGGCGTGCTGGATCCGCAGCAGCTGCTTCTTGTAGTTCCACTCGTAGAGCGCCTTGGCCTCGTCGAGTCCCTC
>CAZSQF010000093.1:0-9783 GCA_964608935.1 uncultured Actinomycetota bacterium
ACCCGCGGGCCGGGCTGCACACCGTGCAGGAACAACGCGGTGAGCATGACGGCGGCCGTCGCACTTCCGGGGATGCCGAGCGTCAGGGTAGGCACCATCGTCCCGGCCGTGACGGCATTGTCACAGGCTTCCGAAGCGATGATGCCCTCGGGCCGCCCGGTGCCCATCTCCCCAGACTTGTCTCGGCGCTTGGCCTCGCCGTAGCTGATGAAGTTCGCGACGGCCGTCCCGATCCCAGGGATGGAGCCGAGGAACAGCCCGATCCCGGAGGAGGTGAGGATCATACCCGGGTAGCGCAGGGTGACCTTGATGCCCTCCACCACCTCCCGGAGCTGGACGAGCAGGCCGCCACGTGACTCGCTCAGCTGGTCGGCCAACGTCGGGTCGACGATGGAGCTCTTCTTCGCGATCAAGAGCATCTCGGTGATCGCGAACAAGCCGACGATGGCAGGGACGAACGGCACGCCCTCGTACAACTGGAGGAAGCCCATCGTGAAACGCGGCCGAGCTGTCTCCGGACTGGTGGACATGGCTGCGAAGAGCAACCCCAGCAGCGCTGACACCATCCCCTTGCGGAAGTCCCGTCCGACGACCGAACCGATGACGGTGAGGCCAAAGATCGCGACAGCGAACAGCTCTCGGGTGCCGAAGTTCAAGGCGAAATCGGACAGTGGGGTGATGACGATCAGCACAACGGTCGTGGCCAGCACCCCCCCGAGTACGGATGCCATCCGCGCGATGCCTATCGCAAGGTCGCCCTTGCCCTTCTGTGCCATTGGGTAGCCGTCGATGGCCGTCGCGGCAGCCCCGGCGGTTCCCGGCACGTTGATGAGGATCGCGGGGATCGAGCCGGCGAACGAGGCACCGGCGTAGATCCCCGCCATCAGGATCAGGGCTACCTCGGTTGGCAATCCGACCGAGAACGGCAGGACGAGCGCGGCCGCATTCGCTCCACCGAAACCCGGAAGCACCCCCATGAGGAACCCGCCGACGACCCCGGCCACCAGGAACAGCAACGACTGTGGCGTCAACAGCAGGTCGAGGCCGGCCCCGACGTTCTGGAGGATCACGTCCACGCGACTTGGCCTCCCACCGTGACAGACATCAGCGCGCTCACCGACATCAGAACAAGATCCCTCCGGGAAGCCGCACGCTGAGCAGCAGGTCGAACAGCAGCCAGATGCCGGCCACCGATGCCACCCAGAGCGCGCCAAACGCTGCTGACCGTCGCATGCCGAGGTAGGCGAACAGCGCCGGCAGGAAGAGCGCCGTGGTCGCGTAGAATCCGAGCAGCGGGATGACGATCAGGTACACGAGGGTCGCGATCGTGGTCGCCACTGTCTTGTGGTGCTCGGCCCAGACTCCAGCAATCGCCCCGCGGACTGTGCCCGGTACGGGCAGCTCAACGGTCAGGTCCCTCGCCGCGTCCCCGTCATCCCCGACCGAGGCGACGACCTCATCCCCATCGAAGCTATCGGGATCGGGCTGTGCCGGTGGAGCCACAGCCGGCTCGATCCGGCCCTTGGCCGCCTTCACGCTCGTGACAACGAGATCGGCCACGATGAAGGAAACCAAGGCGACGATGACCAGCTGCGGATAGATCACGGCGGCGCCATCGGGAAGGCGTGACGCAGACCTCCAGAAACCGATGCTGTAAGTGATGACCAGGATGCCGACAATCTGTCGGCTCACGAGCGTGCCAACCTTCATCATCGGTCGATCGTCTTCCCGGTGACGCGCCGTCACCCAACGTCGAATCAAGGTGTCGGCTCGCATGCGGAACGCGAGGCCGACACCTTGATCGATCGGCTGGTCACACAACGCTTCCGTGCGCTGCTATCAGAACTGCTCCTCGGCGAACTGCCTGACGACCTCCTGCTCCGCCTCGAGCGTCGCGTGGTAGTCCTCCGCGGAGATGTTCATCACGCTCAGCTCCAGGTCGAGTTCTTCGAGCAACTCGGTCCACTCCGGGCTGTCTAGCACGGCGCGGGTTGCGTCGTGAAGGATCTGGTAGCGCTCGGGGAAATTCTCATAACACGTCCGATTGGCGGTGAGGCCGTACGAGGCTGTGTTCGAGGTGACCTCGACACCGATCGCCTCTTCAACGGTCGGCACATCGGCGAGAACGTCGACATCGGCGAAGTCCGCCCAGTCCTCAGGAGTCTGGTGGGCAGCAAGGATCTTGAGCTCGCCTCCTTCGAGCAGCGGCATCGCTGCAAACACCGAGGTGTGGCTGAAGTCGACCTCACCCGAGATTACGGCCTGGCGGGCTGGGCTCCCACCGTCGTAGTCGATGACGTTGGCATCGAGCCCGAGCGCATCCTCGAGCTCCATGATCCCGAGCGTGTTGGTGCCTGCGAGGGCGCTGACGCTCGCGGTCAGCTCACCGGGCCGCGCTTCCATCTCATCGACGAGTTCCTGCAGCGTGTCGATCGGCGAATCCCCTGGGACCACGAACACCGCCGGCTGCCGCTGGGTAGCGGCGATCGGATAGACGTCGTCGTACGTGTAGTCGACATCGTTCACGTGGTACGAGAACGAGAAGATGGGGAAGTTGTTGTGGACCACGTCGTAGCACTCATCGCCTTCGTTGTAGGCGATCTGGTTGGCGATCGACGTGTTGGCACCGACGTGGTTCTCCACGATGACATCGACGCCAAGCTCCTCGGAGAGCGGTCCCTGCAGGAGGCGGGCGATAGTGTCAAGGCCACCCCCTTCGGAAGCGCCGACGAGGATGCGGATGCGATCGTCGGGCCAGTCCTCGGCGGGCTCGGCCTCCTCGGCGTCGTCCGGCTCGGTGGTGTCCTCGGCGTCTTCGGGCTCTTCCGCCGCCGGCTCCTCGACGTCCTCCTCGCCGTTGCCGCACGCCGCCAGCACCAGGCCGGCGATCGCCACCGCTACCAGGCCACGCGCGAAGCGCGACCGACGACGGTGTGATGGACGATGAACCTCTCTTACCTGCATAGCGGTTTCCTCCTGGCTTTCGCTCACGCGTTCTCGCGGAGCGCTCTGCCGCTGTCAGCGGACCAACCCGTAGGGCGGGCCTCGGCCTGGGAGCGCGAACCTGCATCGCGACCACGCCCCCGCGATGGCACACGGCAGCCGGGTCGCCTCTGGCGACCGAGCCTCCCGACTTCACCACTGAGCACTTGCGGCCTTCCCTCTCCCGCGTTCTGCAACGACTCTTCCTGCCGTCACGCTGCCACACCCCCGTCAGCACGATCAGCCTCGGCAGCTGCCTCCCGACCGAACCTCCCGGTATCCCTGCATCCCAACCTCGACCATCCGAGCGAGCCGTTCGCGCGGACCTACGGATGCTCTGTTCTGTTGTGCTGAACGCATGTCCTGCACAACGCGAACACTGGCATACCCGAGCCGAGGCGTCAAGAGCTGGATCGAGATCCCACGACCGCGCTCGTACGTGGTCGCGCGAACGCGCCGCTCCGGGCGAGGTGCCCGGGCGTCCACGGAGCGGTCCGCGGAGCAGGGACCTCGCCGGGCGGGCAGGCGGGTGCCGCTCAGGTGATCGGGAGGGGCGGGTTCGCTCGGCTGGAGCCGGGGCTCAGCCGCTGGGGTGCCTCCCGCCGATGCGCTGGGTCACCTCGTCAGCGCCGCGCATCACCAGATCACCCAGCTCCTCCACGCTGTACCGTCCGAACCGGAACTCGGGCAGCGTCACGATGACGTCACCGATCACCCGCTGCTGACCGTCGAATATCGGCGCGGCGAACCCCACCGCCCCTTCCACGCGTTCGCCTCGCGTGAAAGCGAAGCCCCGGGAACGGACCTCGGCGAGCTCGCGACGGAGTCGGTCGGGGTCCTGGATCGTGCGCTCGGTCAGAGGCGCGAGCTGGGTCTCGGCGATGATGGCCTCCTGATCCTCCTCGGGCAGGAACGCCATGATCGCGAGGCCCGTCGCCCCGGCGTAGACCGGGACCCACGTGTTGAGCTCCAGCACGTACCGCAAGGGGTTGTCGGACTCCAGGGAGTGCGCGAACATCATCTCGCGCCGCGCGGGGTCGTACAGCCCGAGGACGGCGGTCTCGGTGCACTCCTCGCGGATGTCGCGGAGCACCTCGAGGGCGGTCTTGGTCAGGGGGAGCAGCGACGAACCCCGCATCGTCAGCCGGTGAAACTCCATGCCGAGCGTGTAGACCCCTCCCGTCTCCCGCCTGACCATCCCGGCGTTCTCGAGCAGGCTGAGCAGGCGGTGGGCGCTGCTCGGAGGGATTCCCACCGTCTGTGCGAGCTCCCGGACCCCGAAGGTCTCCTGGCCCGCGTCGACCATTGTGCGCAGGATGTCAAAGGCCCGCGCCACGGGGTCACGCGTGCGCGCCGGCTCGGCGGATGGCGACGAACTCATGTCCTAGCTACCCCTACCGGACGATCATCCCTCTGGATGGACCGTGGACACGCTAGTGCCTCACGCGGCCGGAGGGCGTTGGCTGACCCCCTCCCGACGGGACCGCCCGCCGGGCCGTCCGATTCACCGCTCGGTCATCCTCGTCTTGTCGTACCGGGGTGCGCTCCCCCGGACCAGGTCCCATACCGCGTCGCAGGCCGCCATGGTATCGGCCGTGAGCGGTGGCCCCTGGAGGGACGCGAGGTTCTCCTCCAGCTGCCGGTGACTGGACGCTCCGATGAGGACGCTGGTCGACAGCGAGCGTGAGCCGACCCATCGCAGGGCGAGATCGCGCACGTCGGTACCCGCCTGCTCAGCGATCTCGGTCAAGCGGTCTACCGCGTCGAACAGCTGCTCCTTCCAGTATCGCTCGCGGTACCTCGGGTTGCTGAACCGTCCCTCCACGGCGGCGGCGTCGCGGCGGTGCTTGCCGGTGAGCAGGCCACCGGCCAGCGGGTTGAAGACCACGGTCGCGAACCCGAACTCGGCCGCGAACGGCGCGTACTCGTCCTCGATCCGCCGGGCGAGCAGGTTGTACATCATCTGGGCCGTTCGGACGGGCACGAGGCCCCGGACGTCGGCGATCCACTGCTGCCGGCACATCTCCCACGTTGGGTAGTTCGACACGCCGATGGCCCGAACCTTCCCGCTCCTGACCAGTTCGTCGGCCGCGACCAGCGACGCTTCGAGCGGCGTGTCGCCGTCGGGCAGGTGGAAGTAGTACAGGTCGACGTGATCGGTCCCCAACCGGCGCAGGCTGTCCTCGAGCGCCGCGTTGATCGCCTCGGGCGACAGCCCCCGGTAGCGCTCAGGGTCGCCGTGAGGGTTCCCGCACTTCGTCGCGAGCACGACCTCGTCGCGGTGCGGACGCAGGAGCTTGCCGAGCAGCTCCTCGGAGGCACCACCAGTGTAGGCGTTGGCCGTGTCGAAGTGCGTGACACCCGCGTCGAGGCAGGTCCGGACCATGCGTTCGGCCTCGTCGGGCCCCACCTGATCGCCGAAAGTCATCGCCCCGAACCCGATCGGGGACAGCTGCTCGGACAGGTCGACGTCGGGAACGTTCACTCTCCACCCCCCTCGAGGTAGCGGTGCAGGTAGGTGAAATCGGTGCCGGGGCAGGCGTCCTCGAAGCGTTGCCACATCGCGTCCGACGCCTCGGCCAAGCGTCGGGGGGAGCCCAGCTCAGCCGCGTCGCTCAGGAACAGCCCCACGTCCTTGCGCATGGCCTCGGTCGCGAACCCGAAGTCGTAGGTCCGGGGTAGGACGGCCCGAGGCAGCTTGTCCGTGCTGGCCGTGGTCCTACCGCTCGCGGAGTTGAGGACCTCGATGATCTGCTCGAGGTCGAGCCCGACGCGTTGACCGAAGACCACGGCCTCCATGGTCGCCGCCAGGGCGGTACCGGAAACGTAGTTGTTGAGCAGCTTCATCGCCTGCCCGTGGCCGGGCGACGTCCCCACGACGAACAGCGTCTGCGCGATCTCCTCGAGGAGGGACCGCAACCGCTCCACGGCCTCGACCGGTGCCGCCGCCATCATGGCCAGCTTCCCCGTCCTCGCCCCCGCAACGCCGCCGCTGAGCGGCGCGTCGACGTACACCAACCCGGCCGCAGCGGCGATGCGCTCGCAGGCTACCGCGGCCTCGAGCCCGATGGTGGACAGATCGACGATGTCGGTGACCCGGCGCTCGGCGAGCCCAGCGGCCTCCTGTACGACCGCGACCGAGATGTCCGCCCGCGGCAGGCTCAACGCGACGACGTCGCACATCGCGAACACCTCCGACGCCGATCCCGCGGCCCGCACACCGCCCGTCGCGCGCTCCTCCGACCCGGCTGCGTCGTACCCGACGACCTGGTAGCCCGCCTCGGCGAGCCGGGCAGCAATCGGCCCACCCATGCGGCCCAGCCCGATGACACCCACGTCCGCTTCGATCATGGTCGCCGCTCCTCGTCGTTGCCCGTCCCACGGTCCTCCGCGACGTGGGTCGGATTCCAGCGGATCCGGTCCGCCTGCGGTCGCCTGCTGCTCCGGACCGTCGGGCTCTGGTCCGCCCTCGGGCCGACTCGACTGCGAGCCTGCCCGTCACCGCCGCCTAGCATCTTCGACACCACCCGGAGGGACCCATGGTTCAGGATCGCAAGCTCGAGGATCGGACGGCCATCGTCATCGGTGCCGGACAGACACCCGGTGAGACGGTCGGCAACGGACGGGCAGCCAGCCTGACCTACGCGCGACACGGAGCCAGGGTGCTCGCCGTCGACCTCGACCTCGAGCGGGCGGAGGAGACCGCCGCGAGCATCCGGGACGAAGGCGGCACCGCGGAGGCGCGGCAGGCGGACGCGACCAGCGAGGACTCCCTCGCCGCGACGATGCAGGCGTGCGTCGATCACTGGGGCCGCCTGGACATACTCCACAACAACGTCGGCGTCAGCCTGACAGGCGGCGACGCGGTCGTGACCGAGATCACGACCGAGGCCTTCGACCGGGTGACCGCCATCAACCTCAGGTCCATGGTCCTGGCCTGCAAGCACGCGCTCCCCATCATGCGCGAACAACGGTCCGGAGTCATCGTCAACATCTCGTCGTTGGCCGCCATCATCGACTACCCGTACATCGCCTACCAGACCTCCAAGGCGGGCGTGGTCTCCCTGACCCGCAACGTCGCGGTCGCCAACGCCACGTACGGCATCCGATCCAACGCCATCCTCCCGGGGCTCATGGACACGCCGATGGCCATCGAGAGCCGCGTCGCCCGTGGCGTCGACCGTGGCGAGGTGCGCAGCGAACGGGACGCGCAGGTCCCGCTGCACGGTCGCATGGGCAGCGCCTGGGACGTCGCGAACGCGGCGCTGTTCCTCGCATCGGACGACGCCGCGTTCATCACGGGCGTGGCGCTCCCCGTCGACGGTGGTCAGGCCCTGAAGCGCGGCTAGGAAGGCGGCACGGCCCTCCCGATCCGTGAGGACGAGACCGAGCATCCGAACGCGGGCGGGGAGCCTGCGCATCATCGGTTGTACGGCGGGGCGGCACCACGGAGCTTCTTCCACACCTCGTCGACCCGACGGCAGGTCTCGTCGTCGGGCGGCGGCCCTTCGAGCGCTGCGAGGTTCGCCTTGAGGTGCGACAGCCGCGAAGCGCCCAGCAGCACGGCAGCGACGTGCGGTTGCGCGTCGAGCCACCTGAGCGCGAGCTCGATCAACGACATGCCCGCGTCTGCGGCGATCACCTTCAGCTCCTCGACCGCGGCGAAGTGCTCCGGGGTCCAGTAGCGCTTCTGGTAGGAGGCCCGGGTGTCGAACCGCGTCCCCGGCTCGGGCTCCCGATCGATCGCGTGCTTGCCGGTGAGCAGTCCACCGGCGAGCGGGTTGAACACGATGTTGCCGATCCCGTAGCGATCGGAGAAGGCGACATACTCCTCCTCCGGCCTTCGAGCGACGAGGTTGTACATGGGCTGGCCGTAGGTCACGCGCGCCCAGCCTTCGCGCTCGGCGACGTGGATCATCTCCATCACCTGCCAAGCCGCGTAGTTGGAGTGGCCAATGGCGCGGATCTTCCCCGCCTCGATGAGCTCCTGGAAGGCACCCAGGGTCTCGTCGATGGGGGTGTGCGGGTCGGGCATGTGCATGTAGTACAGGTCGATGCGGTCGGTCCCCAGGCGGCGCAAGCTCAGCTCGACCTCCTCACGGACGGCGGAGGCAGCGAGCTGCGGCGTGCTATCGGGCAGGTCGTGGCGGTTGCCGACCTTGGAGGCGATGAGGACCTCGTCCCGGAAGGGCGAGACGGCACGGCCCAGAATCTCCTCGGAGACACCCTCGCCGTACATGTTGGCCGTGTCGAACATCGTGACCCCGCCCTCACGGCATGCGTGCACCATGCGGATCGCCTCGTCCTCAGGGGTCTGGGTCCCGAAGGTCATGGTCCCGAACACGGCGGTGCCGAGGTCGAAGGGCTCCGGGCTCGTTGCTGCGGTCATGGTCGTTCCTCTCGTGGCTCAGGGATCGGGGCTGTGGGGCGTCCGCCGGGATCGTGCGACCGGAGGAGGCGGGGACGCGGGCGGCCGGTCACGAGCAACGGGCTCGGCTGAGGTCGCCCTGGACGAGTCGGCGTCGTCCGACGGCCATGAGCCCGACGGACATGGCCGACCACACCGCGGCGACCAGCCACGCACCGGTGTAGGACCAGTGCTCGACGATGAAGCCGAACGCCACCGGCCCAGCCACACCGCCCAACGACGTCCCCATCAGCGCGATGCCCGTGGCCGCACCCGGACGACCGCGGTTGTACTGCACCACGGTCGAGTAGACGAGCCCCGTGATACTCCAGCAGAAGGCGGCCGCGAGGCCGGTCCCCACCGCGATCAGCAGCAGGTGGTCGGCGACGAGAGCGACGAACCCGACGGTGCCCACGACGAGCATCGCCACGACCGTCCCGAGCTGGTCGGCGCGGCCCTTGGTGGCGTAGAACCCGCTCACGACGCGCGCGATCACGGTGAGCACCGCGGCGAGCGTCAGGAGCGAGCCGCTCGCGGACACCGAGATGCCGATCGAGACCGCGTAGTCGACGATGAAGGTCGTGAGGGAGAAGGACGCCGCAGCGGCGAACATGACCCCGGTCGCGACGAACAGCACCGGGCCATGGTCGGCCCCACCACGATGCGCCGACGACCCGTGATGCGTCCGCGCGTCCCGGCTGGCCAGCCCCTTGCCCACGACCAGCGCCGCGACCAGGGTCACGCCCCCGGCGAAGGCGAACGACCAGCGCCACCCGACCGTCAGCGCGACGGCAGGAGCCGCGAGACCGGCCACGAGCGCAGCGGCGGGAACACCCGCCTGCTGGATACCGACCGACCAGCCGAGCATCCGCTGGGGAAGTCGCTGCGTCAGCAGGAGAGTCGCGGACGAGGTACCGAGCCCCTGCGCGATGCCGGCGAGCCCCATCATCGCGAGCAGGAAACGGTGATCGGTGGCCCACAGCGCCGTCGCCGAACACATCACGGTGGTGATCAGCAGCGCCAGCGCGACGGACCGGCGGCCACCAAGGCGGTCCGCGAGACGGCCCATCGGGACTGACGACAACGCCCGGGCCCCGTTGAACATCGCGGCCGTCGCCCCGAGAGCGACGTGGCCGAAGTCGAGGTCGACGCGGATCTGCACGGCCTGGGCCGCGACGAGGAACAGCGGAAGCGACCCGCAGACGACCGTGATAGCCGCGACGGTCATGACCCTGCGTTGGAAGCGGGTGGCTTCCGACGTCACGACGCAACCGACCGTGGGTCGGCGCGTGGCTCACCGCGGTGGGGGGGTGGGGAGTTGACCGGGGACGGCATCGTTGGGTCAGCTGCCGAAGAGGCCGTCGGCCTGCCAGGCGTGGGTGGTGTCGGGGTCG
>CAZSQF010000094.1:0-9720 GCA_964608935.1 uncultured Actinomycetota bacterium
TGCCGACGAAGGTGATGAAGTTGCTCTCGAACGCCACGGGGTCTCCTTCGCGTCGTGCGTCGTCGTGACCGGATCCTTGGAGCGTGGAGGACGGGTCGCGGTCAGGCGCTCTTCCGGACGCGGACTTCCGGCCGGACGGTCTTGAACCGCACGACGTCGTCGGAGATCTTGAGCTGACGCTCGAGCTCGGCGACGGCCTCGGAGGTGCCCTCGAAGTCGAGCACGCCGTAGTAGCCGTGGTCGCGGTGGTCGATCTCGTAGGCGAGGCGGCGACGGCCCCACCATGCCTCGTCGAGGAGCGTCCCGCCCTGCTTGGCGAGCACGTCCTTGGCCCGGTCGAAAGCGGCTCGGGCCGCCTCCTCCTCGAGGGTGTCGACGACGATCATCATCAGTTCGTAGCGGCGCACGTGCACCTCCTCTGGTCAGTGGCCCCCGCGGACGCGATCACGGTGCGCGAACGCACGCAGCGACCGCCGCTGGGAGCAGGGGTGTACGCCCTGGTGTCGCGGTCCCGTCAGGGACGCGGTGCGCGGGGCCAAGACCTTGATCGGTCTCGCACATCTCGGCCTGCGCAGGACCCCGGCACGGTACCCCACTTCCCGTCCTCCTCACAACCGCGACCGTAGAGGCGCGCTGCGACACGGCGCCCGCGGATCGCAGCACGGCTGTGGATACGGCGGCCCCACCGCACACCGCACCACCCGAAGCGCTCGTCACTCGATGCCGTGCTCGACGGCGTAGCGCACCAGCTCCTGGCGCCGGTTGAGATGCAGCTTGTCGAGGATGTTGCGCACGTGGTTCTCGACCGTCTTGGGCGCGATGTGCAGCTGCTCCCCGATGTCCTTGTAGGTGTAGCCGCGGGCGACGTGCTGGAGCACCTCGCGCTCGCGGTCGCTGAGCGGGTTGGTGCCGGTGGCCTGCTTGGCGAGTCGCCGGAACTCGCCGAGCACCAGCATCGCGAGCGGGGCCGAGAACACCGGCTCGCCGGCGGCGGCGCGCTGGAGCGCGCTGCGCAGCTCATCGCCAGGCGTGGACTTCGTGAGGTAGCCGACGGCGCCGGCGGCGACGGCGTCGACGAGGTCGCGTTCCTGCTCGCTGACCGTGAGGATGACGATGCGGGTCTGCTCGGCGCACGCCTTGACGACCGCGATCCCGCCGCCGTCCGGCATCTTGAGATCGCACACGACCAGGTCGGGGCGGCGGTCGCGGATGACCTCGATGGCCTCGGTGGCCGACGACGCCTCGCCCACGATCTCGAACCCCGTCCCGAGGTCGGCACGCACACCGTCGCGCCAGATGGGGTGGTCGTCGGCCAGCACCACCCGGATCGGTGGACGTCGCGCGGTCGCCTTCTCCATACGCACCTCCCGTCGCGCCCAGGGTAGGACGCGGCGGGCCCCGCGACCCGGATCCGGGTCAGCCGGCCGGAAGCGTGAGGCGGATCTCGGTGCCCCGGCCCGGCGCGCTGTCCACCTCGACCTCGCCTCCCACCTCCTCGATGCGCCCTCGGATCGAGCGCGACAGCCCGATCCCCTCGACCACGACGCTCGGGTCGAAGCCGGAGCCGTCGTCGCGGACCGAGCAGAACACGCCGTCGGCGGCGGGTTCGACGTACACGGTCACGTGGCCCGCGTGTCCGTGCTTGCCCGCGTTGGTGAGCGCCTCGCCGACGGCGTCGGCGAGCGCGTCACGGCGCTCCGGGGACAGCGCCGGCAGGTCGTCGGGGACCAGGACCTGGACGCGGCCGCCGAAGGCGGTCTCGAAACGGCCAGCGACGTGCCGGAGGGCCTCGCCGAGCGCCCCGCGGCCGACGACGCCACCGGCCGTGCCGAACAGATAGTCGCGCAGCTCGCGCTCCTGGTCGCGGGCGAGCTGGGCGAGCTGGGGGTCGTCGGCCCGGCGCTCGACCACCGCGAGGGTCTGGAGCACCCCGTCGTGGAGCCGGCGCGCGACGTCCTCCCGGGCGCGGGCGTCGGCCAGGCTGCGCTCGGCCTCGGTCACGCGCCGCTCAGCCTGCCGCGCGAGCCTCATGGCGTAGCCAGCGACGCCGCCGGCCAGGGCGTACATCACCGCGGTGGTGACGAGCGACAGGGCCTGGACGGCGGTGAGGTTGCCGAGCCACAGCTCGTCGGCCGGTGCGGGCACGACGTGCAGCGCGGACGACACCGCCCGGCCCACGCCCATCGTCAGCCCGGTCGCCGTGCCCACCAGCGGTCCGAACGCGACGCCGGCCGACAGCACCGCCGCGATCGGCCATGCGACCCCGAGGGGCTGCTCGCCCTCGAACACGTGGGGGGCGCGGTACACGAACCCGTCGGCGAGCTGGAGGGCGAGTGCGGCTCCGACCTCGACCCCGACCACCGGGGCGGCGAGCAGTCGGTCCGGCCGCCGCGCCAGGAGCGTGGTCAGCCAGATGGTGACCAGCAAGGCGACCGAGACGAGCACGACGGCCGCCGCCGGGCGCACGAGCCCCCCGCGGGCCAGGACCAGCACGGTCGCCATCCAGACCCACGCCAGCCACCGGAACACGGCGAGGCCGCGCAGCACGCTCCGCTCCATGTGCGAACCCTACGCCGGGGCGCCGGCGTCAGGCGCTGGCCGCGGGGCCGGTGACCTCCAGGGCGGCGTGGGCGGCCGCCAGGCGCGCCACCTTCAGCCGCGACGCGGAGCACGACACGTGCGTCAGCCCATAGCCGTGCGCCAGCGCGATCGAGTCCGGGTCGCCACCGTGCTCGCCGCAGATCCCGGTCACGAGGTCGGCCTTCGTCGAGCGCCCCTCGGTGACCGCCATCTGCACCAGCCGCCCGACCCCGTCGGGGTCGAGCGTGCGGAACGGATCGACCGGCAGCAGCTTCAGCTCCAGCGCCCGAGGGGTGTAGGTCGCCTCGACGTCGTCGCGCGACAGTCCGAACGTGAGCTGGGTGAGGTCGTTCGTGCCGAACGAGAACGCATCCACGTGCCGGGCCAGTGCCTCGGCGCGCAGCGCCGCCCGCGGCGTCTCGATCATCGTGGCGGTGGTGTAGCCGACCGGCTCGGCACCGTCCTCGACGAGCTGGCGCGCGACGTCGTGGATGAGCGCGACGCCCCATTCGAGCTCCTGGGAGGTGCCGATCAGCGGCAGCATGATCTCGGGCAGCGGGGTGCCGCCGGCGGCCTGGCGCGCGGTCGCGGCCCCGAGCACCGCCCGGACCTGGGCGCGGTACACCTCCGGGCGCAGCACACCGAGGCGGATGCCGCGCACACCGAGCATCGGGTCGTGCTCGCGCAGCTGCTCGGCGGCCTCCATGAGCTCGCGCTCCGCGGCCGTGAGCTGCCCGGTCGCGTCCTTGATGTGCAGCTCCTCGACGTCGGGCAGGAACTCGTGCAGCAGCGGGTCGAGGAGCCGGATCACGACGCGCCTGCCGTCCATCGCCTCGAACAGGGCCTCGAAGTCCTCACGCTGCTGGCGTTCGAGCTCGACCAGTGCCTCGCGCTCCTCCTCGTCCGACCGCGACAGGATCACCTTCTGGATCAACGGCAGGCGGTCGCCGAGGAACTGGTGCTCGGTGCGGCACAGCCCGATGCCCTCGGCGCCGGCCTCGAGGGCGCGGCGGGCGTCGTCCGCGGTGTCGGCGTTGGCGAGCGCGTGCAGCGTCCGGTGGTCGTCGGCCCAGTCGAGCAGCCGTTCGAGCCGCGGGTCGTCCTCGGGGATCTCGAGCTCGACCTCGCCGACGGCGACCTGGCCGTTGGTGCCGTCGATGGAGATCACCTCTCCGGCCCGCAGGACCGTGTTCCCGACCGTGACGGTCCCGGCGGACGCGTCGATGCGCAGCTCGCTGGCGCCGCACACGGCCGGCTTGCCGAACCCGCGCGCGACCACGGCCGCGTGGCTGACGAGGCCCCCACGGGAGGTCAGCAGGCCGACCGAGGCGATCATGCCCTCGAGGTCCTCGGGCGAGGTCTCCGGACGGACGAGGATCACGTCCTCGCCGGCGAGACCGCGTTGCTTGGCCTCCTCCGACGACAGGCAGATGGCGCCGACGGCGGCGCCGGGCGACGCGGCGAGGCCGGTGGTCAGCGGCTCGGGCGCGTCCGGCCCGAAGCGGGGGTGGAGCAGCTGCTCGAGCTGCTTCGGACGCACCCGGGTGACCCCCTCGGCGACGTCGATCAGCCCCTCGTCGACCATGTCGACCGCCATGCGGAGGGCGGCGGCCGCCGACCGCTTGCCGATGCGCGTCTGGAGCAGCCACAGCTGGTCGCTCTCGACGGTGAACTCGATGTCGCACAGATCCCGGTAGTGCTCCTCGAGCGTGCGCATGTGGGCGAGCAGCTCGGCGTGCTGCTGCGGGAAGTCGTGGGCCAGCTCGGCGAGGTGCTCCACCGTGCGGGTACCGGCGACGACGTCCTCGCCCTGCGCGCCGACCAGGAAGTCGCCGTAGGGCACGGGCTCGCCGGTGGCCGGGTCACGGGTGAATGCGACGCCGGTCGCGGAGCGGTCGTTGAGGTTGCCGAACACCATCGTCTGGACGTTGACCGCGGTGCCGAGGTCGTCGGCGATCCCCTCGACGCGCCGGTAGGCACGCGCACGGGCGCCGTCCCAGGAACGGAACACGGCCTCGACCGCCAGGCGCAGCTGGTCGCGGGGGTCATCGGGGAGCTCCGCGCCGGCGTCGGCGATCGACCTGCGGTGTGCGACGACGACCTCGCGCAGCTGGGCTGCGGTGAGGTCGCGTTCGTGGTCGACGCCGGCCGCGTCCACCGCGGTGTCCAGGTTGGCGGTGAAGTGCGCCTCGTCGACGCTGAGCACGACGCGGCCGAACATCTCGAGGAAGCGCCGGGCCGCGTCCCACGCGAATCGCTCGTCGCCCATGGCGGCCAGGCCGGGGATGGTGTCTGGCGTGGCGCCGAGATTGAGCACCGTGTCCATCATCCCGGGCATCGAGAACGCCGCCCCCGAGCGCACCGACAGCAGCAGCGGGGCCCGGGGGTCACCGAGCCGGCGCCCGGTCGTCGCCTCGAGGTCGGCAAGCGCGTCCGCGACCTCCTGGTAGAGGTCCTCGGGGACGCTGCCGTGGGCCAGGTAGGACCGGCACGCCTCCGTCGTGACGACGAATCCCGGCGGGACCGGAAGGCCGATGTGGGTCATCTCGCACAGGTTCGCGCCCTTGCCGCCGAGCAGGAACCTGTCCTTGGCCCGACCGCCGGTGAACGGCACGACCCAGCGCGTGGTGGTCAGGGTGGTCACGATGATCCTCGATCCGGCGGTTCTCACCCGAGTCCACCGGTTCGAGGGCTCGGGGGGCAGGGGCGCAGGACCCCAAGGGTCGGGACCATCCGCACCACCGACGTCCGATCCGTTGCGGCGCAGGTCAGGCGTGGAAGCGGGCGAGGTAGTACCGCTTCTTGCCGACACGGATCACCAGGGTGGTGTCGCTGGCGAGATCGCCGGTGGTCACCTGGCGCTGCGGATCGTCGACCCGGACGTTGTTGAGCCGGACCGCGCCCTGTTCGACGAGGCGGCGGGCCTCGCCGTTCGAGGCAGTGGCCCCGACCTCGGTGAGCAGCTCGAGCAGCCCGAGGCCGGCCTCGAGCCGGCTGCGGGTCAGCACGACAGACGGTGCGGTGTCGAAGGCCTCGGCCAGCGCGGCGTCGTCCACGCCGGCGAGCTGCGAGCTGCCGAACAGCGCGCTGCTCGCTCGCTGCGCGTGGTCGACCCCCTCGTCGCCGTGCAGCACCCGGGTGGCCTCCTCGGCGAGCCGGCGCTGCCCGAGGCGTTTGGCCGGGTCGGCGGCGTGGTCGGCTTCGATCGCCGCGATGTCGTCGAGTTCGAGGAAGGTGAACAGCCGCAGGAATCGCCCGACGTCGCGATCGTCGCTGTTGAACCACCACTGGTAGTAGGCGTAGGGCGAGGTCATGTCCGCGTCGAGCCACGGCGCGTTGCCGGCCGACTTCGAGAACTTCTTGCCGTCCGATCCCTGGACCAACGGCCACACGAGCCCGTAGGCCTCGGCGCCGTGGAGTCGTCGCACGAGGTCCGCGCCGGCGGTGATGTTGCCCCACTGGTCGGAGCCGCCGCCCTGGAGGATGCAGCCATGGGCGTCGTAGAGATGGGCGAAGTCGTAGGCCTGGAGCAGCTGGTAGCTGAACTCGGTGTAGGAGATGCCCTGCTCGCGGGACTCGAGCCGACGCTTGACGGACTCGCGGGCGATCATGGCGTTGACCGAGAAGTGCTTGCCGACGTCACGCAGGAAGTCGAGGAATCCGAGCTGGCCGAGCCAGTCGTGGTTGTCGACGAGCAGCCCCTGCTCACCGCCGTCGAGCACCATGAGTCGGCCGAGCTGCGACCGCAGGCCCGCCAGGTTGGTCGCGATGCGCTCCTCGTCCATGAGCTCGCGCTCCTCGTCGAGCCCCGACGGGTCCCCGATGCGGCCCGTCGCCCCACCGGCGAGCGCGATCGGCCGATGGCCGAGCCGCTGGAGCCACGCCATCGCCATCATCCCGACCAGGTTGCCGACGTGCAGGGACGGCGCGGTCGGGTCGAACCCGACGTAGTAGGTCACCCGTCCCTCGTCGAAGCGTCGGCGCAGGCCGTCCTCGTCGGTGAGGTCCTGGACGAAGCCACGGGCGCGCAGCACGTCGATGGGATGCGAAGGCTCGGTCATGCCCGCCACGGTAGTCGTCGCGTCGCGGCGTCCGGCAGCCGGGGCCGCCCGTCAGTCCCAGCTGGACAGCTGCGCCCGGATCGTGTCGGGGGGTGACAGCGCCGGCACCTCGCGCGCGGGAAGCCAGTCCGGCATGCCGTCCGACCACACGTAGGTGTCGGGGGCCACCGTCCCGTCGAGCACCAGCCGCCGCATCGAATCGAGATCGGTGGGGCCGTGCTGCTCGCGGCCCTGGAGGTGGTACCAACGCGCCGGCTGGGTCACGGGTGCGGCTCCTGACGCGGCATGGCCGGCAACCGTATCGCCGTGACAGGCGATGGTGGCAGCCGACCGCGGCCGGACGACCGTGACACCGGCAGGCAGGCAGCGCCCCAGTCGCTACGGTGCGCTCCCGACCGGAGCCAGAGCGAGACGCATGGTGCCCTGCCGCTGCGAGGTGCTGAACGTCATGAGCGGCAACGTCGCGCGCGACTACGCCGCCGGCCACCTCGAACAGTCACGGACCGACGGCATGGGCCGACCGGTGCACCGCTGCCCCGAGACGGGCGTCGAGTGGACCGAGGACGCCAGTGCGAGCGCCTACGCCGACGAGGCGATCGTGCTCCGGCGGACCAACACCTGACGTCTGGACGGCCAGGAGTCACCGTGCCGTTTCTCGATCCGAAGAAGCAGCAGCAGGACGACGAGGCACTGCCCGGCTCGGGTGTACGCCTCGACCTCGAGATCAAGCTGTGTCCGGAGTGCCGGCGCGAGGCACTGCCGTGGCAGGACACGTGTCCCACCTGCGGGGTCGCGACGGTGGCCCCGGCCGACGTCCCGGCGAGCTCGTTCCCGCTGCCACACCTCGCGGTCGACGACGAGGACGATGACGGCGGTGGGCCGGGGGGCGACGAGGCGAGCGGCGAGGACGCCTGAGGACGCGACCGGCGCCGGGTCAGCCCGGCTCGTCGAGCCCGAGCCGGATCCGTCTGAACCCCTTGCCCTTCGATTCGACCTTGGTGATGTGGACCCGGCCCACCTCGGTCGTCGATGCGACATGGGTGCCGCCGTCGGCCTGGCGGTCGAGCCCGACGATGTCGACGACGCGGACCTCGCGCAGCGAGGCCGGCAACAGCGACACCTTGGTCCGGATCAGCGACGGGTCCTCGTCCGCCTCCTCGCGGGGCAGGAACGAGATCGCCACCTCCCGGGCGGCGTCGAGCTGGCGGTTGAGCTCCTCCTCGAGCGGCGCCTTGTCCTCCGGATCCCAGTCGGGCAGCTCGAAGTCGAGCCGCCCCACCCCGGGCTCCATGTTCCCGCCCGTGACCGGGCTTGCGAACCGCGCCCACACCACGCCGCACAGCGCGTGCATTGCCGTGTGGGTCCGCATCAACCGGTAGCGCCGGTCCCAGTCGACGACACCGTGCACGTCGGTGCCCGCACCCGGCAGACCGCCTTCGAGCCAGTGCCACACGCCACGGTCGTCGTCGTCGACGCGAACGACCTCGAGCCGGTCGTCGCCGATCCACAGCGCCCCGACGTCGGGCGGCTGGCCGCCGCCGCCCGGATAGAACACGGTCCGGTCGAGCAGGACCCGACCGTCGTCGGGATCGACGTCGACGACCCGCGCGTCGACCTCCTGGGCGTACTGGTCGGTCGAGTAGATCCGCTCGGTCATGTGCGCCTCCTCGGGGCTCCACCGTAGCCACGGTGCCGGCGCGGGTCGTCCTCGCCGCGCACCCGAGGCGCCCACCGGCCGGGCGCACGCCGTAGCCTGACCGACCATGCGCTGCCCGAACTGCCACGACGAGTACGAGGCCGGGACCCTGGCCTGCGCCGAGTGCGACGTGCCGCTCGTCCCCGACGGCGTGGAGGTGCCGGCAGCCACCGCACCCGTCGACGCGCGGCTGGGCCGGTTCCACCCGGCCGTGGCCGACCGCATCAGCGAGCTGCTGTTCCGCCGCGGGATCGAGCACGACCTGGTCGTGGAGGCGGAGGGCGTGCGCATCCTGGTCCAGCCGGACCAGCGCGACGACCTCCGGGCCGAGCTGACCCTGACCTGGGGTGACGTCGTCCGCCGGCTCCCCGACCAGCAGGCATCCGAGGTGCTGTCCGCCGGCGGATCCAACCCGGGGTGGTACGACGCGCCACGGGGCGGGCACGTGGACCGGCAGGGACGGCTGGTCGTCGACCTCGACGACGGCACGGACGACGATGCCAGGGTGATCGGCCCGGCGATGCTCACCGCGGGTGCGATCCTCGCGGTCGTGGGCTTCTACGTGCTCGACACCGCCGCCGTCACGGCCGCGGGGATCGCGCTCGCCGTAGCGGGGCTGCTGCTCCCGCGTTGACCCGGGACCGGCGCCGCGCTCAGCCGACGGCGGTCCCGCGGGCGAGGAGCAGGAACGACTCCACGAGGTGGTGCCACCGGCACGTCGGGCACACCTCGACGGTGTAGACGGTGAGGTCGCCGTAGCGTTCCACCTGGCGCGACAACGACTCCCTCGGCACGGCGCGCCCGCTCCGCGGGCCTCGCTCCCGGCCGTCGAAGACGTAGCTGACGTGGACGAGCGAGGCGTCGTCGCACAGCGGGCACGGGTCATCGACCGGCGTGCCGATGTGTCGGCCGGCCCGCACGAGGTCCGGGTGGGCGTCGCAGACATCGTCGCGGGAACGCAGGCCGTCGATGACGTCGGCGAGGACCGCGCGCCGTTGCAGCCGGTAGTCGATGCGTCCCTTGCGCAACGTTCGTTCCTGTCGCTCCGGACCGGTGGTGGTCACGGGTGCCCACGAAGCGTACGAGTCCGGCCTGTCGGCCGCTCGAAGAGCACCCGCCGAGCCAGTAGCGTCCCCCGCTGCCCGTGCTGCACCCGACCGTGTCCGCCCACCGGAGCGCGCCGTGCCGAACCCGCCCCCACCGCTCCCGGCGACACGGCGCGACGAGCTGGTCGAGCACCTGCACGGCCGTCCGGTCGCCGACCCGTACCGCTGGCTGGAGGACGCCCAGGACCCGGAGGTCGGGGCCTGGATCGACCGGCAGGGCGCCGTCGCCGACGCCTACCTGTCGCGGCTGCCGGCGCGCGAGGCCTTCGCGGCCCGC
>CAZSQF010000095.1:0-9637 GCA_964608935.1 uncultured Actinomycetota bacterium
ACGAAGATGGCGGTCAGCTCGAGCAGGCCGTGGGGGAGGATGAGCCCCCAGAACTGCGGGGCCTCGCCCGCGGCGTGGAAGATGCCGGCGGCGATGCCGACGTTGACACCGTTGAGCAGCAGCACCAGCAGGGTCGGCACGGCGAAGGCCACGCCTGTGCCGAAGGCCAGCGCTCCCACCGCGGCGTTGTTGGTGAACACCCGTGCGGCGAACGTGGTTCCCGGCTCCGACGAGTAGTAGGCCTCGAAGTCCTGCTCGAGGTAGGACTGCCGCACCTCCTCGGGCATGGCCGCCTCGTAGGCGGCCGGGCTCGTCGCGAGCCAGGTCGCCATCGCCGCGGTCGCCAGGATGAAGACCGCCGCACTGATCAGGATCGGTACGCGTGCTTGCCACATCGCCGCCGGAAAGGTGTCGCGAACACCCCGCACGACCGTGGACCAGGTCCGGGCGCGCGTACCGTGGACGATCGCGGAGGAACGCGCGACCAGGCCGCTGAGGTAGGCGGCGAGGTCGGCGTCGGCGTGGACGGTCCGCGCCGTCGACAGGTGGCTCGATGTGCGCAGATGGAGCCTGACCAGCTCGTCGAGCTCTCCGGCCGACAGGTGCCGCGGATCTCGAGACGCACGGTCGAGCAGGTCGGCCAGCCGCTCCCACGTGGCGCGGTTGGCGGTGATGAAGCCGTCGACGTCCGTGGCTCGCCCTCGTGTCGGCCCAGTACGGTGCCGGGCGGAGTGTAGGAGGACGCCATGCCCGCCCGTTCCGCTTTCCCCCCCGAGCCAGCGGGGCCGAATCGGCCGATCGTGACCCCGGAAGCGGTCCCGCTGTCGCTCGAGACCGCCACGGTGGGCTCACGCGGGGTCGCGTACGTCCTCGACCTCGCGATCATCCTCCTCGGGCTGCTCGTCGTCGGCATCGCCCAGTTCGCTCTGGGTGCCGGAGGGTTCGTGCCCGGCTGGCTCGGTATCGCGCTGCTGCTCGTGCTGGCCTTCGCGCTCCAGTTCGGCTACCCGATCGGGTTCGAGACGCTGCGGCGTGGCCAGACGCCGGGCAAGTCGGTCATGGGCCTGCGGGTGGTCACGGTCGAAGGAGCTCCCATCGGGCTCCGGCACGCTGCCATCCGGGCCACCGTCGCCCTGTTCGAGCTCCTGGGAACCTTCGGCCTGGTCGCGGTCGTGACCTCCTTCGTGTCGCAACGTGGACAACGGCTCGGTGACATGGCGGCCGGGACGTTGGTGGTGCGAGAGCGCCGCTTCCGTGGCGGTCTCCACGCGCAGCACTTCGATCCACCGGTCGGGCTCGAGGCCTACACCGGCCAGCTGGACGTGAGCGGGCTCGGTCCCAGCGACTACGCGACGGTGCGCGACGCCCTCCGACGGCTGCCGTCGCTACGGGAGCAGACGCGAACGCGGATCGCCTCCCAGGTGGCCGATCCGCTGCGGGCACGAGTGGCACCTCCACCGCCGCCGGGCGTCTCGGCCGAGGCCTGGCTCCAGTGCCTCGCCGCCGCGGTTCAGGCGCGGCGCAGCCCTCCACCAGGCGGCGGCGGAGCGTCGGAGCCCGACGGGCGCGATCCAGCGCCACCCCCGATCCCGTCCTCGACGGGTGACGACCAGGGGACCACGCAGGGCGATTCCGAGCGGGGCTTCGCGCCGCCCTCATGAGACCCGATCTCGTCGGTGATCGCCCAAGTGAGAAGTCGCTGGGACGATCAGAGACTTTAGCGACAAAGCGATATATCGGTGAGGGAGGCGGTGGCCGCTGTGGTGGTCGCCTCGAACGGCACACGGCTACCCTCGGCCGCTCCCGCGACGTCCGGCAGCCCCCCGTCGGAACGCCGCGTGGTGATCGCCCGCCCGACCAGCCCTGACGCAGCAACCGATCCGAGGACGTGCCGCCGCGATGAGCTATCAGGTCAAGCTCGAGGTGTTCGAGGGCCCGTTCGACCTGCTCCTCGGCCTGATCACGCGGCGCAAGCTCGACGTGACCGAGGTCGACCTCGCCGAGATCACCGGTGACTTCCTGGCCCACCTCGGCGATCAGATCGACGACCTCGACCTCGATACCGCGACACGCTTCCTGATCGTGGCGGCGACCCTCGTCGAGCTGAAGGCGGCACGGCTGTTGCCGGCCGACGAGCAGCGCGAGCTCGAGGACCTGCTCGGGGAGGCCCGGGACGTCCTCTACGCCCGGCTGCTCGAGTACCGGGCGTTCCGGGACGTGGCCCGGATCCTGTCGCACCGGCTCATCCGGCACGAGGCAGTGTTGCCGCGCGACGTGCCGCTCGAGCCCTGGATCCAGCGCCTCACCCCGGAGGTGCCGCTGCCCATCGACGCCGTCGGGCTCGCCGGCCTCGCGGCGGCCGCGACGGCACCGGTCCCCGAGCCCGAGGTCGACCTCAGCCATATCCGCCGGACCTACCTCACGATCCGCGAGGCGGCCGTGGCCGTCCTGGAGGCGCTCGCCGGACCCGGCGGCGAGGCCAGCTTCCGCGACCTCGTCGACGAGCGGGAGGACGAGGACCGGGTCGTGTTCTTCCTCGCGTTGCTCGAGCTGTTCAAGCTCGGCCATGTCGACCTCGAGCAGCCCCACGCGACGAGCCCGTTGCAGATCGCTCGCCGCGAGGGCGGGGCCGACCTGTCCGAGATCACCGAGGAGGCGATGGACGAAGACGTCGAGCCCGTGCCCGCCGGTGCCCAGGACCGGGGGGCTTCATGAGCGGCGACGGGGCCCTCGAGCTCTCGCCCGAGGTCAGGCTGCGGGCCGGGCTGGAGTCGATCCTGTTCCTCGCCGAGGAGCCGGTCCCGGCGACGACGCTGGCCGACGTGCTGGACGTCTCCGTCGAGGTCGTCGAGGCCGAGATCGACCGGCTGGCGGCACGCTACGCCGACGAGCACCGAGGGATCGAGATCCGGCGGGCTGCGGGAGGCTGGCGCATGTACACCTCCCCCCTCGCCGCCGATGCGATCGAACGCTGGGCCGTCGCGGGACGCACCGGTCGACTCACCCAGGCGGCGCTCGAGACCCTCGCCGTCATCGCCTACAAGCAACCCATCAGCCGCCAGGAGGTGGGTGACATCCGGGGGGTGAACGCCGACGCTGCCGTCCGCAGCCTCGTGGCGCGCGGACTCGTGGCCGAGGTCGCCAGGGACCACGGGCCGGGCCAGGCGGTCCTCTACGGCACGACGACCACCTTCCTCGAGCGGCTCGGCATCGACTCGCTCGACGATCTACCGGCCCTGACCGACTTCCTCCCCGAGGCGCCGGCACCCGACGAACCAGAGCTCGGCGCGCTGAAGGACGTCCGACGCCGGCTCGCCTCCGGAGCCGACCTGCCGACCTGGCGCAGAGAACCCGCTGGCGACGAGGGCGACGTCCTTCCGCCGCCGACACCCGTCCGTGCTCGCCGCGAGGAGGACGGCATGGACGACCTCACCGACGAGCTCGATCGCGTCGCCAAGAACGCGGTCGATCGGCTCCGCCAGGCGGTTGCCGCAGGTGACCAGCGCGATCACGCCGACGGGACGGGCGGCAGCGAGGACGACGGCCGTGGCTGAGGAGCGACTCCAGAAGATCATGGCGGCTGCCGGGATCGCTTCGCGGCGTGCGAGCGAGGAGCTGATCGCACAGGGGCGCGTCACCGTCAACGGCCGCGTGGCCGAGCTCGGGAGCAAGGCCGACCCGTCACAGGATGTCGTGGCGGTCGACGGCGAGCGCATCAACGTCGACCCCGATCGCGTCTACATCCTCCTCAACAAGCCCCAGGGGGTGGTCACGACCGCCGACGACCCGGAGGGCCGGCCCACGGTCCTCGACCTGGTCAACCTCCCGCAGCGCCTGTTCCCGGTCGGCCGCCTCGACCAGGACAGCGAGGGCCTGCTGCTGATGACCAACGACGGCGAGCTGGCACATGCGCTCACGCACCCGTCGTTCGAGGTCGAGCGCACCTACGTCGCGCTCGTGCCCGGTCCGGTCCGCCGCAAGGCGATCGCCCAGCTCGAGGGCGGGGTCGACCTCGAGGACGGCATCGCCCGCGCCCGGCGTGTCCGCGTGCTCGAGGAGGAGCGCGGCAAGGCACTGGTCGAGGTCGTCATGACCGAGGGCCGCAAGCGCGAGGTGCGGCGCATGTTCGGGGCCGTCGGCCTGACGGTCGAGCGCCTCGCCCGAGTCGCGTACGGAGGGGTCGAGCTCGGCGACCTCCGCCAGGGCAAGTGGCGCTTCCTGACCCAGGCAGAGATCGCGACCCTGCACGCCGCGACCGGCCAGGGCCGCGCCGCGACCGGGCGGGGAAGCAGCCGTCGGGAGCGCGAGGCACGGGCGTCCGCCGCCAGGGCCGCGGGCCGCGACCAGGGAGGCCGTGCGTGACGGCCACAGCCAGGGTCCGGGCACTGCGGGGCGCGACGACGCTCGACGTCGACGACCGCGACCACCTCATCGCCCGTACCCAGGAGCTGATCCAGGCGCTGTTCGCGCGCAACGGCCTGACCGAGGACGACCTCATCTCGATCGTGTTCACGGCCACCGACGATGTCCACAGCGCCTACCCGGCCGAGGCCGCCCGGGACGCGGGCATCACCCACGTCCCACTCATGTGTGCCCGCGAGCTCGACATCGACGGCGGCATCCCGCGGTGCATCCGCATCCTCGTGCACGCCTACACCGAGCGGGGCCCCGCCGACCTACGCCATCCCTACCTCCACGATGCCCGCCAGCTGCGCACCGACCTCCCGGAGTGACTGTGACGCGTCCCGCGCCAGGTGACACCTCGCGCCGCCGCGACAACGCCCCGCAGCGGCGATCCTGGCGCGTTTGCCCTGGTCGCGACACGAGGACGTGTCGATGATCGCCGGGTCACCGACCGAACGGGCCACGTCGGCCGGGGCCACGGCGGTGACCCGCCTCGCGGTCGTCGGCGCGGGCCTGGTGGGCGGGTCCATCTGTGCGGCGGCCCGCCGGGCCGGGGTCGAGCAGGTGGTCGTGACCGACCTCGACCCCCTGGTGCGTGACCGGGCGCGCGAGCTCGGGGTCGCCCACGAGGTGACCGATGCGCTCGCACCGGCCGTGACGGGTGCGGATCTCGTGATCGTGGCGACACCGGCCGCGACGGTGCCGGACGTCGTGACGTCGGTCGCCGAGCTGGCACCCGCGGATGCGGTCCTGACAGATGTTGCCAGCCTCAAGGCTGACTTGACTCTCGAGATCGAGTCGAGGTTGAGGGCCATAGCTGGAAATCCGTCCCGGTTCGTGGGCGGGCATCCCATGGCCGGCAGCGAACGCAGCGGCCCGGACGCCGCCGATGCGACCCTGTTCCAGGGTGCGACCTGGGTCGTCACGCCGACCGCGACGACCGACGATGCGGCCCTGCACCGACTCTCGGGCTTTTTGCGCCGGCTCGGAGCCCGCGTCCTGGTGCTGCCCCCGCAGCGTCACGACGAGCTGGTCGCCGTGGTCAGCCACCTTCCCCAGGTAGCGGCATCGGCGCTGGCCGACGTCGCGGCCGGTGTGGCCGAAACGGCCGGTGAAGCACTCCTGGCCGTCGCGGGGGGTGGTTTTCGCGACACGACCCGCATCGCCGCCTCCGACCCCGAGCTGTGGATCGGGATCCTGCGGGGCAACCGGGGCGCCGTGCTCGAGGCGCTGGCGCTCTACCAGAGCCGTGTCGATGCGGTACGGGCAGCGCTCGAGGCCGAGGACTGGGAGGGGCTGCGCGCCGTGCTGACGCGCGCCAGCGAGGCGCGGCGCCGCCTCGTCCCCAAGGAGGGGGAGGCCTCGGTCGTCGACCTCGTGGTCGCACTCGAGGACCGCCCTGGTGCCCTGGCGGCCGCGACGACCGCGCTGGGCGAGGCCGGGGTCAACATCGAGGACCTGGCGATGCGCCACGCCGCCGCGGGCGACCGGGGCGCACTGCTGGTCCGGATCGAGGCGACGGCGACCGAGCGTGCGGTCGCGGCGCTCGCGGCACATGGGCTCGGGGTCCACGTCGAGGACGTCGATCCGGGCGCGGGCACCCACGCCTGAGACGCTTTGTCGACAAGTCGCTGACGATTGATCGGTTTATCGACAATGATCGGTATGGCGGGATCGCCTACCGTGCGCGCTGTTGCCCGCTCGATCCCGAGCCACCCCGCCCGGAAGCCAGCCGTGACCGACGTGCGTCGCATCGAGCCCCTGTCCGCACCGCCGCACGTGACGGTCGGTGTGCCGGGCTCCAAGAGCCTCACCAACCGTGCGCTGGTGGCCGCGGCGCTCGCCCACGGCCGGTCACGCCTGGAGGGGGCGCTGTTCGCCGACGACACCGAGGCCATGCTCGGCGTGCTCCGGGCGCTCGGCATCAGGGTCGAGATCGACCGGCTCGCCGAGATCGCGACCGTGGACGGCTGTGCGGGCGAGGTCCCGCCCGGGCCGGCCCACCTCGACGTCCGGTTGTCGGGCACGACCGCGCGATTCGTCGCGCCGCTGGTGGCCCTGGGCCGGGGTGACTACACCCTCGACGCCTCGGCGCCGTTCCGCAGCCGCCCGATGGGTGTGGCCTTCGCTGCACTGCGTGACCTCGGGGTCCGGGTGGACGAGCTGGAACGGCCGGGCGCGCTGCCGGCCCGGATCACGACGGACGGCCTCAGCGGCGGGCGCCTGGCGGTCGGCGGCGACGTGTCGAGCCAGTTCCTGTCGGGTCTGCTGCTCGTCGCTCCTGCGACCCGGGACGGTCTCGAGGTGACCGTGACCACGCCGCTGGTGTCGAAGCCGTACGTCGAGCTGACGATCGCCACGATGGGCGCCTTCGGTGGGAAGGTGCGCCGACCCGACGATCACACCTTCGTGGTCGCACCCACCGGCTATCGGGCGGCGTCCTACCGGGTCGAGCCCGACGCGAGCGCGGCGTCCTACCTGTTCGCGGCGGCGGCCATCACCGATGGCCGGGTCCGGGTCCCGGGGCTGACCGCGGCGTCCCTCCAGGGGGACGCCGCCTTCACGGACGTGCTCGCCGACATGGGGGCGGAGGTGGTCCGCGACGGGGCCGGGACCGAGGTCCGCGGCACGGGACGGCTGCGCGGGATCGACGTGGATCTGCGCGGTATGTCGGACACGGCACAGACGCTCGCCGCCGTGGCCGTGCACGCCGACAGCCCGACCCGGGTCCGGGGCATCGGTTTCATCCGCCGCAAGGAGACCGACCGCATTCGGGCGGTCGTGACGGAGCTGCGGCGCTGCGGCATCGACGCCGACGAGGAGGACGACGGCTTCGTCGTGCGTCCGGGCACCCCGCAGCCGGCCGTGATCCAGACCTATGACGACCACCGGATGGCGATGAGCTTCGCCCTGCTCGGGCTCGTGTCGCCCGGGATCGACATCGCCGACCCCGGGTGCGTCGCCAAGACCTTCCCCACCTACTTCGAGACCCTCGAACGGTTGCGCGCATGACCCAGGAACCGGACCCGACGACCGACCTGGGGAGCCCGACCGGGGTCTCGCGGGGCGGGGTCGTCGTGGCCATTGACGGCCCCGCCGGCTCCGGCAAGTCGACCGTCGCCCGACGGGTCGCCGATGCCCTCGGTGTGCCCCACGTCGACACGGGGGCGCTGTACCGCGCGGCCGCGCTCGCGTGCCTGCGCGCCGGCGTCGACGTCGAGGACCCCGAGGCGTGTGCTGCCGTCGTCTCGGCCGTGCGGATCGACCGGGTCGAGGGACGCACCGTGCTCGACGGTCAGGACGTCGAGGACGAGATCCGCGACGACGCCGCCACGGCCGCCGTGTCGTCGGTCGCCGCGCATCCCGGGGTCCGGGACGCGCTCATGCCGGCACAGCGCCGGGCGGTCGAGCCCGCCGGAGGCGTGGTCGAGGGCCGCGACATCGGCTCGGTCGTGCTGCCGGACGCCGACCTCAAGGTGTTCCTGACCGCGAGCGTGGAGGAGCGCGCCCGCCGCCGGGCCGACCAGCTCGGCCGCGACGACCTCGAATCGTTGGTGGCGTCGATCACGGAACGCGACGCCGCCGACGGGGCCCGGGCCGTCGCCCCGCTGCTCAAGCCGGAGGACGCCTGGGAGCTGGACTCGACCGGACTCGGCGTCGACGAGGTCGTGGCCCGCATCGTCGACCGCGCACGTGAGCTCGTCCCGCCGTCGCCGGCAGGCGACCCGGTGGCCGCCCGTCGGGCCCTGCCGCGGGTCGCGGTCGTCGGCCGTCCCAACGTGGGCAAGTCGACCCTCGTCAACCGGATCCTCGGGGCGCGCGTCGCCATCGTCGAGGAGAAGCCCGGCGTCACCCGCGACCGCACCGAGCACCTGGCCGACTGGCGGGGGCGCCCGTTTCTGGTGGTCGACACCGGAGGGTGGGAGCACGGGCCGGACGGCCTCGCGGCCCGTGTCGTCGAGCAGGCGGAGACGGCGGTGGCCGCCGCCGACGTGGTCTTGTTCGTCGTGGACGTCACCGTCGGAGCGCTGGAGGACGACGAACGCTACGCCCGCCTGCTGCGCCGCAGCGGCGTGCCGACGCTGCTGGTCGCCAACAAGGTCGACAGCGACGTGCACGAGCCACTCGTCCACGAGCTGTATCGGCTCGGCCTCGACGCCCCGCACCCGGTGTCCGCGCGGCATGGCCGTGGGGTCGGCGACCTCCTCGACGAGGTGCTGGCGCGGTTCCCGACGGAGGAGCTCGCACCGCCCGACGAGTCGACGGTGCCGCGGGTCGCGGTCGTCGGCAAGCCCAACGTCGGCAAGTCGTCGCTGTACAACCGGCTGCTCGGCGAGGAGCGGGCCATCGTCGACCCCGTGCCCCACACGACGCGCGACGCGGTCGACACGATGGTGGAGATCGACGGCGAGCCGTGGGTGTTCGTCGACACCGCCGGGATGCGGCGGCGCTACCGCCACGGCGACGACACCGAGCTGTACTCGGTCGACCGCACGCGCTACGCGGTCGAGCACGCCGACCTGGTGATGTTCGTGCTCGACGCCTCGGAGCCTCCGGGCGAGCAGGATCAACGCCTCGCCGCCCTGCTGCGCGATGCCGGGCGGGGCGTGATCCTGGTGTGCAACAAATGGGACCTAGTCGACGAGGAGCGCCGTCACGACTTCGAGAAGGAGCTCGACCGCCTGCTGCGCTTCGCCGCCTGGGCGCCCCGGGTCAACGTGTCGGCCACCTCGGGCCGCGGGGTGCGTCGGCTCCTGCCGCAGCTGCGCAAGGTCTGGAGCGCCTACCACCGGCGGGTGCCGACCCGCGAGCTGAACCAGTTCCTGGAACAGGCCACGACCCAGCACCCCCCGCCGCGGCGCGGCAACCGACCCATCAAGATCCGCTACGTCACCCAGGCCGAGACGGCACCGCCGCGCTTCGTGCTGTTCGCCAACGCGCGCGTGCCCGACGGCTACCGCCGCTACCTCGAGCGCGAGCTGCGCGCCCGCTACGACTTCACCGGCGTGCCCCTGTCGTTCGAGGATCCGACGTCGGCAGCCGGGCACCGGCGGCGGTCACCGGGCTGACACGCACGGCGTGGTTGGCCGACCTGAGCCGGCTCGGGTAGCGTGCCGAGCCGCGGCAGCCTCCATGCCGCGGCCACCCACCTCAAGGCTCCCGTCCGGTCCCAGCGGGCTGGCGGCGACGGGTGGGACGACACCGGGCTGTGGCGCAGTCAGGTAGCGCACTC
>CAZSQF010000096.1:0-9607 GCA_964608935.1 uncultured Actinomycetota bacterium
CGATTCGCGCTGAACAGGACCAGCAGCGCGCCGAGCACGACGAAGGTGCCCAAACGGCGCCGGACGAGATCGCCCACGTCAGAATCCTTGAGGGTCGGTGGTCGGTCTGGCCGGATGTGGCGCCGCGGTCCCGAGGGCCCGTGCGCGGGATACCCCCGAGGCTACCTACCCGACCCCGCCGACGCCCACCCGGGGCGGCGCGAGCGCTGGCGCGCTACGACCCGACGGCGGTCGGCGACAGGGCGAGCGCATCGAGGGGCCGACGCCCCTCGCGCAGGTCGTCCAGGGCGAGCAGCGCATCGCCGAGCGTGTCCACCGGCACCAGCAGGACCTCGCGGTCGACCGGCGCCACGCGCGCCTCGGCCAGGTTGTTGCGCGGCACGAGGAACACGGTCGCCGGGCGGTCCTCGCTCGAACGCATGGTCGCGCCGACCACCTTCTGGCGCACCCCGCCGACCGAGCCGACCGTCCCGTCGCGGTCCACGGTGCCGGTTCCCGCCACCACCGCCCCACCAGTCAGCTCGCCCGGCTCGAGCAGCTCGACGATCGACAGCGCGAACATCAGCCCCGCCGACGGGCCCCCGATCACGCCGGCGTCGATCTGCACGTCCACGGGCAGGTCGACCTCGGTGGTCAGAAGGACGCCGATGTAGGCCCGCTGCGGGTCGTCCGGCGAGCGGCCGAGCGTGAGCTCGAGCTCCTGCCGCGCCCCCTCCCGCGTGACCTCGACCTCGATCCGGTCACCTGGAGCGTGGGCTCGGACCGCGTCGACGACCGCGCCGCTGTCGGCAACGGACTCGCCGGCGACCGACACGATGACGTCGCCCTCCTCGAGCACGTCGGTCACCGCGTCGGCGCTGACCGCCGCCACCAGCGCCCCGTCGCCGCGCACGTCGTAGCCGAGCTCGTTCAGCGCGACGAGCGTTGCCGTGAGCTGGCTGTCGGCCATCAACGCCGCGTTCTGCTCGGCGACGTCGTCGCGGTCGATGCCCGGTGGATAGACCTGATCGCGGGGAACCGCGTCGACGTTGCCGGATGTGGAGGCACGCAACCAGTCGACGAAGCCGAGCTCGTCGTCGACGGCGACGGTGGTCAGCAGCAGCTCACCCGCCGGCGCGTACGAGGGGGCGCCGGCGATGCTGACCAGCCCTACCGCGTCCTCCGCCGGCCCGGGACGAAGCGCCACATAGCAGGTGGGCTGCGCGGCGAGCACGTCGCACGGCACGTCGCCGCGACCGACGATCACAGCACCGGCGACCAGCCCCCCGACCAGCGCGAGCAACAACCAACGACGCACCTGACACCTCCGCTGCACCCCACCGCGCGTCGTCGGGGAGGCGTCGGCGAGGCATCGGCACAGGCGAGACTACCCGGCGTGCGCCGAGGGTCGACGACGGCCGCAGCGGGTCAGCCGCGGTTGAACAGCGAGGAGCGGCGGGCGTTGTCGCCGATCGGGTCGTCGAGCTGCTCGTCGGCCCGATCCTCCGCAGCTGGCGGCTCGTGCGTGACGGCGGCCCTGGCGGCCACCGGCTGCGGCGCCAGCGGCATGGCTCCGGGAGGAGGCTCGCTCCGCGAGGAGCCGCCTTCGTCGGCCGCGACCACCTTGTAGTAGGTCCGGACCTCGACGGGGACCTCGCGAAACACGCGCACGTCCGTCGCGCCGTCCTCGTTGCGTAGCTGTTCGACACGCTCGAGTGCGACATCGAGAGACTCGGTGTCCTCGAGCTTGGCCGCTCCGGACGCATCGCGGTAATGCACCGCGTAGCCCATCTGAGCACTCCGATCGCCCACTGTAGGTGTTCGTTGGGTATCGGCACGCGCGCGAGCGACCTTGAGAACCTCGAGCGCGGGTCTCACCCCCTCGGTCGGCGACGGGACCTCCGGGCCGCGGCCAGTGCCGCGAGGCCCGCGAGCCCGGCTACACCGAGCGTGGCGTTGCGCACGGTCTTCCGGCGGGCCCGCAGTCCGGCGACGGCGAGGTAGTCGCGGTGCTCGCGGACGAGCTCGGCCAGCGCGTCCCGGTTCGTGTGCCGTGGTCGCCAGCCGGTGTCGACCAGTCGTTGCGCGCTCATCACCCACGGATGCATGAGGTGGTGGACGATCCCCGGCGGCTGATCGCCGAGCCCGAACCGCCACAGCTGCTCGGTGGCGGAGAAGGCGACCTCCTCGGGCACCTCGACGGTCGGTCGGCCCACGATCGCCCGGACCTCGTCGAACGACAGCCATCCTTCGGCGCCGACGTTGTAGACCCCGGTCAGGCGCCGGTCGATCGCGTGGACCAGCGCCGAGGTCAGATCGTCGAGGTGCACCACCTGGAGCGGTGGACGGTGGCCCCGGATCACGACCAGTCGCGGCTGCTCGAACAGCCGGCTCATGAAGTTCTGCACCCCGGGGCCGGCCACCAGGGTCGGGCGCAGGACCGCGACCCCGGGCTCGGGGTGCTCCTCCTGCCAGGCTTCGAGCCACCGCTCGATCTCGAGCCGGTGCTCGGAGTAGGCGAAGTCGGGTGTGGCACGAAGGGGGCTGTCCTCGGTGAGCGGGAAGTCGTTGTCCGGGTGGGCCCCGTAGACCACCACCGACGACGGGTACACGACGTGTTCCACCCCGGCGCCGGCCGCGGCCTCGAAGGCGTTGCGGGTCCCGCCCACGTTGAGGGAGCGCATCTCGGCCTCGTCGCGCATCGGCTCCACCCGGAAGGCGAGGTGGACGAGCACGTCGACGCCCCGGAGCGCGTCCGTGAGCCCGCCGTCGCGCACGTCGAGGTGCCGGAACGCGAGCTTGGAGGTCCGCACGCCGGTCGGCGCCCGGACGTCGACCCCGAGCAGCCGATCGACGTCGTCGCGCGACTCGAGAGCCTCGAGGAGCCGTCGACCGAGCAAACCGGCCACACCGGTGATCGCGATGGTGACCATCTGGCGGCTCGCTTGGTCGACGCCTTTGCGTACCGTAGCGACGAGCGGCCGGCTCGCCCCGCGTCGACCGGACTGGGACACTGGCGAGCGCGGCCTGCCGTGACGAGGTCCGCGCGACGATCGGGAACACCGTGAGCGACCAGCCACCTCATCCCGAGGACCCTTTCGGGGAGCTGCCCCCTGAGCTGCGCGCCATGCTCGAGCAGCTCGGTGGGCCCGAGGGGCTGGCCGGGCTCCAGGCACAGTTCCTGTCGATGCTGCGCGGTGGGGCCGAGGGGCCGGTGGACTGGGACCTGGCGACCCGCGTCGCGCTCCAGGTCGCCGCCGAGGGTGATCGCGAGCCCTCCAGGGACGAGCAGGACCGCGCCGACGAGGCGGTAGGGCTGGCCGAGCACTGGCTCGACGGCACGCCGCTGCCCTCGCCGCCCGACGCCGGCCGGGTCGTCGTCGGCTCGCGGCAGGCGTGGGTCAACGCCGCCGTCCCCGCGCTGAGGCCGCTCGTGGAGCCGGTCGCGCGCGCCGCGACCGACGCGCTGGTCGCACTCGCACAGGAACAGCTCGAGGAGCTCGGCGAGGACGGCCTGCCCGAGCTCGAAGGGCTGCCGCCCGGTCTCCAGGAGCTGCTCGGGAAGGTCACCGGGGGCGACCTCGGATCGATGCTTCGTCCGGCCGGTGCGGCCCTGACGGGGCTGCAGGCCGGGCAGGTCGTCGGCGCGCTGTCCCGTCAGCTGCTCGGGCAGTACGAGCTCGGCATCCCGACGGCACCACGAGCGGAGGCGCACTGGATCGCGGTCAACGTCGACGAGGCGTTCGAGGGGTGGGAGCTCGACCAGACCGAGGTCGACCTCGTGCTCGCACTGACCGAGGCGGCCCATCGCCGGCTCTACCACGCCGTCCCGTGGCTCGAGGCGCACGTGCAGTCGCTGGCGGCGCGGTTCGCGGCCGGCACCGTCGTGGACGCCGAACGCATGCGCGAGCTGGCCGAGGAGGTCATGCTCGGCGTCGATCCCGAGGACCCCGACTCCCTGCGGTCCGCAATGGAGCGTGCGGCGACGCTGCGGCTCGAGCCGACGCCCGAGCAGCGCCGCATCCTGGAACGGCTCCAGGGGGTGGTTTGCCTGGTCAGCGCCTGGGCCCGTCACGAGGTCGCTCGGGCCGTGGAGGGGCGGCTGCCGTCGCTCGAGGCCATCGAGGAGGTGCTGCGACGGCGGCGCGCGACCCGGGGCGACGGGGAGGAGCTGCTCGCCGGGCTGCTCGGGATCGATCTCAAGCCCGACGACGAGAGCGTCGGGGAGCAGTTCGTCGTCGCGGTCGAGGAGGCGCTGGGTCCCGACGGCATGCACCGGGCGCTCGCCCACCCCGAGAACGTCCCGGACGCCGAGGAGCTGGCCGACCCGTCACGCTGGCTGGCGCGCACCACCACCGATGCGGACGTCCCCGACGACGCCTCGCAGCTGTTCGGGCCCCTCGGCGAGGCACCCACCGAGGCCACCGCGGAGGAGCGGGCACGCGAGCTCGGCCGGCCGGATCCTCCTCAGGACGCCTCGGACGACGACGCCGGCGACACCGGGGACGACGAGGACCCCGACGACAGGCCCTGATCGGCGTCGGGCGTGCCGGCGGCGAGCTGGCCGGCGGCATACCCCTCGAGCCAGCCCCGGGCCCGTTCGGTGTGGGGGTAGCGGTGCACGAGCGCCTGGAACGCCTCCGAGTGGTCCGCCACGACGAGGTGCGCCAGCTCGTGGACCACGACGTAGTCACGGACGAACGCCGGGTAGGTGGCGACGTCGCGGCTGATCCGGATCGAGCCGTCGGCCGGCGTGCACGAACCGTGACGGCGCGACATCCGTCCGGACCAGCTCACCGAGCTCGGCCGGACGCCGTCGAGGTAGCGATCGGCGAGCCCGGCGGCGAGCTCGGCGAGTGCCCTGTCCCCACCGAAGGCATCCGCGGCGGCCGCCCCGGTGATGCGTCGCACGAGCCGTTCGATCAGCCGTTCCTCCTCGTCGTCGGCCAGCCCGGACGGCAACCGCAGGACCACCCCGGCGCCCTGCGCGTGCGCCTGGGCCGACCGGCGCCGACGGGGGCTGCGGTGGATGGTCAGGGCCGGCCGGCCCGACGTCGGCGGGCGGTGCTCGACGTTCATCCCGGCTCCTGTCGATGGATCCACCCGCGTGCGGGTAGCACACCGGCCGGTCGGCGTGGCCTGTCGGCCGACGACACGTGCGAGGCTCGCACGCGCCCGAGCGGGTGCCCGGAACTGCGGTCGTCCACAAGGTGTGGACCGCGTGTGGAGCGCCTCCTCGCCACGTGACCCTCCCGACCTGCGCGGACGTCGCGAGCCTGCCACACCGACGACCCGGGACCGAGCGTCATCCACACCCCGTCCACACGCTCTCCCCAGCTCGTCCCCAGGTCATGTGGACGCCGGGCTCGACACCCACCGGGGACGGGCCGTAGTGTCGATGCACGAGGCCCCCAGCAAGGGAACCTGCGCGGCGCTCCACGGGGAAGGGGGCGTCACGCGGCTCCGGCGCTGGGGGCCTCTGTGATCGGACCGGGTCGGTCGGGTCCCGTGCGGCTGCCCTGGCGACCCGCCAGGCGTTACCCTCGACGACCCGACGCCGGAGACCGTTCGTGCCCGACGCCAACGCCGCCGCGTTCTTCGATCTCGACCGCACCCTCATCAGCGGTTCGTCGGCCTTCTACTTCGGTGTCGCCGCCTGGCGGAACAACCTCATCCCGGCCAGCAACCTGATCTCCGACGGTGTCAAGGCGATGTCGTTCCGGCTGTTCGGGGCGACCGACGAACGCTCCGAGTCCGTCCGCGACCGCATCCTCCACGCCGTCGAGGGGATCGAACAGGCCGACCTCATCGCGTTGAACGAGGAGATCATCCCGCGCATCCTCGAGCGCGTCCGCCCGGAGTCGCGCGGGCTGATCGACATGCACCACGAGGCCGGCCGCGAATGCTGGATCGTGTCGGCCTCCCCGCAGGAGGTGGTCGACCCGCTCGCGACCGCGCTCGGCATGGAGGGTGGCATCGGCACCCGCTCCGAGGTGATCGACGGACGCTACACGGGCCGGCTCGACGGCCCGTTCGTGTACGGCGAGGGCAAGGCCGAGGCGATCGAGAAGCTGGCGGCCGAACGCGGGTACGACCTGCGGCTGTCCTACTGCTACAGCGACTCGGCGTCCGACCTGCCGATGATGGAGATGGCAGGGCATCCCGTGGCGGTGAACCCGGACGGACCGCTCGAGGCCGTCGCGCACCAGCGCGGCTGGCCGATCGTGATCTTCGCCCGACGCACCAAGCAGGTCGTCAAGACCACGACCGCGGTCGGCGGTGCGTTGGGGCTCGCCGCCGCGACCTATCTGCTCGGCCGCCGGCACGGCCGGATCACCGCCGACGCCGCCCGCGTCCGGCGGCTCCTGCCGTGGCGGTGACGGCGACCACGCCCCGGTTCTCGCGGACGACACATCTGGTCCAGCTGATCGCCGAGTCCGAGCGGCTGGCCGCGTCCCTGCACGGCGCGGCCAACGTGCCGCCCGGGGAGGGACCGGACCCGACCGCCGAGGCGGCACTGGCGTCACTACGGCTCGACGGGACCCCGATCGACGCGGTTCCCGACCTCGGGCCGGCCAACGCGGTCGCAGCCGCACCGTCGCCGGCCCCGAGGACTGCCCCCGACCACCGTGGCGCCAACTGGTTCGAGGCCCTGCGGGTGCTCGACGACGAGCCCGACGAGTACCTCCAGGCGCTCGAGTTCGCCGGGGTGATCACGGCGTTGGCGTCGGACGACCTCGCCGAGCGCCTGCTGACGGACGCGCGCCCCGCGCTCGAGGAGCTCCACCGCCGGCTGGTCAGCGGGCTCGTCGCGCCGGACCGGGCGGGTGCGCACCGGACCGCCGAGCTGGCCGTCCACGACGCCAGCGTCGGTCGCATCATCTACTACCCCTCCGCCCCGGCTGCGATCCCGGGCCAGCTCGATCTGCTCGCGGCGTGGCTCGGGTCCGCCGGCGCACGCGAGCACGGGCTGGTCGTCAGCGGCGTGGTCCACCTCGAGCTCCTGCGCATCCACCCCTTCGACGCGGCCAACGGCCGGCTGGCCCGCAGCGCCGCCCGGCTCGTCCTGCGCGCCCGCGGCCTCGACCCACACGGGCTGGCGGCTCCGGAGCCGGCGCTGGCCGCCGATCCGATCGGGTACTACACCGAGGTCGCCAGCACGCTGCGTCGCCGCGACCTGTCGATCTGGCTCGAACGCTGGGGCGAGGCCGTCACCGACGGGTTGCGGACGGCGGCGCGGTCGCTCGGCCGACTGCCCGACCGCGTGCCGGACCGCGCCGCGAGCTTCCTCGCCGCACGCCCCGACCCGGCCTTCACCGTGGCGGACTACCGCGCCGAGCTCGGGCTCGGCCCGGCCGACACCCACGCGGACCTGCGGGAGCTGCTCGACGCCGGCCGTGTCAGACGTGTCCCGGGCACCCGCGGGCTGCGCTTCACGATCACCGCGTCCTGAGCCGCGCCGCCGACGCGCTCGTGCCCGCCTACTGGTCGTGGCCGTCCTCGCCGCCCTTCTCCTCCGACGGGAACACCACCGCCACCACGGTCTGGCGCGCGTGCTCGAGCAGCCATTCGGTGCCGTGGCCGAGGAACGGGTGGCCGTCCGCCGACCGGACCGAGGTGCCGAGCACGATCGTGTCGGCGTCCCACTCGTCGGCGGCCCGGACCAGCTCGTCCGCCGGCACCGCGCCGTGCCGGACGGCGACCGCGCTGCCGGCCCCGAACGAGGCGGCGACCTCCTGCACCCGTTGCAGGTGTCGCTCCACCGCCGGCGACGCCCCGCCCCCCGTCAGCTCCCGGGTCACCACGTGCAGGGCGAGCACGTCCGCGTTGAAGCGGTTCGACAGCCGGTAGGCCAGCTCCTCCCCGGCACGACCGGGACGGGTGCCGGTCACCCCGAGGAGCACCCGCCGGACGTCGCGCCCCTCGAGGTCACCCACGTCACGGATCCGCACGCCGCGACGCACGAGCAGCAGTGGCACCGGGACGTTGGCGATGACACGCTGGATGGGCTCCGACAGCTGGTGCGAGCCGGCGTAGTCGTCGTTGAGCCCCAACGTCACGAGGCCGTACCCGAGCTGTGCCTCCTTGAGGATCGTCTCCGCGACGTCCTCGTGGGGTTCGACCCGGACGTCGTGCCGACGTTCGCGCAGGAAGTGCAGGACCCCGTCGAGGTCGGGGCGTCCACCCGCCTCCCGCGACCGGATGCTCAGGACCGTCACCTGGGCGCTCGGTTGCAGCAGCGCGTCCACGACCCGGGCCGCGACCGCCGAGTTGAGCCCGCCCCGGGTCGGCAGCAGCGCGCTGTCGACGCCGGCGATGACGCTCCGGGCCAGCATCTGCTCCCGCTTGAGCCGCTCGGCCTCCTCCGGGGCAGCGCGCAGCCGGCGCAGGACCGGGCGGAGCAGCGGCGGCGCCCCGACCGACGTCGACACGGCCAGCAGCACGATGATCGCGTACGAGATGTCGTTGAGCGCCCCGAGCCCCAACCCGATCGTGGCGAGCACGATCTCCATCGCCCCGCGGGCGTTGAGCCCGATGCCCGCCGCCAGGCTCTCGATGTTCGACAGGCCCGACACACGCCCGCCGACGTAGCTGCCGAGGAGCTTGGCGACGGCGGCCACGACCAGCACGATGCCGGTCCACAGCAGTGCCTGGGGCTCGAACAGGACCGCCAGGTCGACGTACAGGCCGGCCGTGGCGAAGAAGATCGGGGCGAACACCTCGTTGCCGATCACCTCCACGGACCGCTTCACGTCGTTGCGCTGGTAGCGCGACCGGCCGAGGATGATGCCGGCGATCAGTGCACCGAGCACGGCCTCGACGCCCAGGGCCTGGGTGATGGCGCCGAGGACGAAGGTCACGAACAGCGTCGCCGACAGGGCCGCGCCGAAGCCGCCGGCACGGCGGGCTCGACGCAGGATCCCGTCGGCGAAGCGCTGGCCGACCGTCAGCGCCGCGACAAGGAACACGAGCACGCTCGCGAAGCTGACCCCGAGTCCACCGAGGTCGACCGTCCCGGCGGTGAACACGCCGACGACCGCGCCGAGGAGCAGCCAGCCCACGAGGTCGTTGGCCATGCCGGCCGCGATCGTCAGCTGGCCGACGTTGCGCCGCATGAGGTTCATGTCGGTCATGATCTTCGCGATGACCGGGAGGGCGGAGATGCTCAGGGCGACCGCGATGAACAGCGCGAACCCGAGCCGGTTCGCCTCGGCCCCCCAGAACATCGGCGGCATGAGCCAGCCCAGGCCGAACCCGAACATGAGCGGGACGACGAGGCTCCCGGTCGACAGGCTGAAGGCGGGCAGGCCCAGACGCCGCAGCAGCCCGAGATCGGTCTCGAAGCCGGTCACGAGCAGCAGCAGGACGATACCGAGCCATGCCACCGCGAGCAGGAGCGCGGATTCGACCTCGCCACCCGGGAACAGCCACCCGGCCACGTCGGGGAAGAGCCGGCCGAACACCGACGGCCCGATGATGACCCCGGCGGCCAGCTCGCCCACGACCGGGGGCTGGCCGATGCGCTGCATCACCGCGCCGAGCCCCCGAGCGGCGCCGAGCAGGACGACCAGGGCGATCCAGAACAGCAGCAGCTCGTGCTCGCCCACCGGCGTCAGCATCGTCATCG
>CAZSQF010000097.1:0-9605 GCA_964608935.1 uncultured Actinomycetota bacterium
TGTCGATGATCGCCTCGTCGAACTGCACGAAGCTCGGGTCGGCGGCGAGGAACTGGCCGGAGCTGCCGGTCTCAGCGGTCGCGAACATCTCCTCGTTGCCCTGGAGGCCCTCCCAGCTGGTCGCATCCGGGATTTCGTCGAGCACGTAGGTCGGCATGAACCAGCCGATCTGGCCGACGGCCCCGAGCTCGCCGATGTCCTCGACGGTGCCGAGCTCCTCGATGTAGGTGGCGTAGTTGTCGAGGTGGCCCGACGGCCAGATCTCGAGCACGGCGTCGAGGCTGCCGTCGTCGAGGCCGGCCCACTGGGCGTTCTCGTCGATCTCGACGATGTCGACGTCGACGCCGAGCTCGGCCTCGAGGATGACCTTGGCGACGTGCGCGTTGGCATACGAGCCGGGCCACGGATTCGCGACGAGCGTCACGGACCCGCCGTCGGCGGCCGGGGCGTCGTCCTCCGGGGCGTCGTCGGCCGGTTCGTCGGCCGCCGGGTCGTCGTCGGCGTCACCGAGGTCGATGTCGTCGGGATCGGCCGCGCAGGCGGCCACGACGAGGCCGAGCGCCAGGGCGGCCGCCCCGAGTCGGAAGAGCCTGGAAGCGGGTCGGGACAGCGCCCGGAGGCTGGTGTGCATGTGGTCCTCTCCTGTCGTGTGGTTGGTGTCGGTCAAGCGGTCTTCAACGTGGCCCGCTGGCGTTCGCGCGCGTCGTCCGAGGCGCCGCCGAGCGACTGGGTGATGCGGTCCAGCACGATCCCGAGCAGCACGATCGCGAGGCCGGCCTCGACCCCGCGGCCGATGTCGCCGCGGGTCAGGCCCCGGACGGCCTCGATGCCGAGCCCGCCCGCCCCGATGAGGCCCGCGATGATGATGCCGGCGAGCACCATCATCGTGGTCTGGTTCACGCCCATCAAGATCGTCGGCCTGGCGAGCGGCAGTTGCACGGTCCGCAGGAGCTGCCACCGCGTGGCGCCCTGCGAGCGCGCGGCCTCCACGGCCTCCTCGGGCACCTGGCGGATGCCCGCGTTGGTCAGGCGCACCGCCGGCGGGAGCGCATAGATCACCGACGCGATGAGCCCGGGGACACGGCCGATGTTGAACAGCGCGACGACGGGCACGAGGTAGACGAACGCCGGCAGGGTCTGCATGCCGTCCAGGATCGGTCGCAGCGCCCGGTCCACCAGGTCGCTCTGGCTCGCCGCGACGCCCAGGGGGAGCGCCAGGACGATCGAGATCACGGTCGCGACCGCGACCTGGCTGAAGGTGTCCATGGCGTTGGCCCACATGCCGATGGCACCCACCGTCACGAACGCGACGACGGTGAAGGCGGCGAGGCCCTGTCCGACGACGCGCCACGCGACGACCGCGACGACGCCGGCCAGCAGCCACCACGGGATCGCGAGCAGCAGCCCGCGCAGCGGGTTGAGCCCGTAGATGATCACCCCGTCGCTGAAGGCGGAGGTGACGGGGTACAGCGCGGTGTTCGCCCAGCTCGTGACCCGGTCGGCGACGTCGGCCACCGACAGCACCCCTTCGAACGGCACGTCGGCCGAGAACCGCGCCGCGCCGAGCAGGCGGCCGACCACGAGCGCCACCACGATCGCTCCCACCGCCCTCCACCCGGACAGCAGGCGGTGTCCCCGGGCGCCCGCCGCGTAGGTGATGCGGTCGAGCACGACGGCGAGCAGGACGATCGCGAGGCCCGCGTCGAGCGCCCGCCCGATGTCGAGGGTCTGAAGCCCGCGCAGCACCTCGAGCCCGAGTCCGGGCGCGGACAGCAGCGACCCGATCACCACCATCGACAGCGCCATCATGATGGTCTGGTTGATCCCGACACGGATGGACGGCAGCGCCATCGGCAGCTGGATGGTCCGCAGCAGCTGACGCCCGGTCGTGCCCACGGCCGCGCCCACCTCGAGCGACTCGCTCGGCACGTGGCGGATCCCGAGTGCGGTCAGCCTTACGGCCGGCGGCAACGCGTAGATGATCGTCGCGATGATCGCCGGCGGGTTGCCGATCCCGAACAGCAGCACCAGCGGCAGGAGGTACACGTAGGCGGGCACGGTCTGCATCGCGTCCAGCACGGGCCGCAGCACGCGCTCGACCGCCCGGACACGTCCGGCCAGCACGCCGAGCGGCACGCCGATCACGACCGCGGCGAGCACGGCAACACCGATCTGGGAGAAGGTGGTCATCGCGTCGGCCCACTGCCCCAGCAGGCCGATCGCCACGAGCGCGGCGACGGCGACCGCCGCGACGCGCCAGCCGGCGACCACCAGCGCAACCGTGCCGACGACCACCAGCACACCGGGCCAGCCGAGCAGCGCGAGCTGGCCCTGGATCTCGGCCAGCCCATAGGCCACGGCGAACGCCATGGGCCGGAACACGCCGGTGTAGAGCGCCTGGTCGGCGCGGTTGAGCCGCCACCACCGGTCGAGCTCGTCGACGCGCTGCTCGAGCGGCACCTCCCACACGTCGGGGAAGGTGACCTGGAGCCCGCTCGCGACGGCGAGGACGGCGAGCACCGCGAAGGCGGCGAGCGCCCACGGACCGCGCTGGAGCCAGTGGAGCGGCAAGCCGCGCAACGCCCCGGTCGTGGCGGTCATCAGCCTCCCGCCCCGGACGACAGGTCCCGCCCGTAGATCGCGCCGAGGACCACGTCCCGTGACACCGTCCCGAGCACGCGGTCGCCGTCGACCACCCGCAGCACCCCGCCGTCGGCGACGGCCGGGATGAGGTCGCGCAGCACGACGTCGGCCTGCACCGTCCGGGTGCCATCCACCGTGGCCGGGTCGAGCGTGCCGGTGCACACGTCGGCTGCGGTGAGCACGAGTGCACGCGGCACGTCACGGATGAAGTCGCGCACGTAGTCGTCGGCGGGCTCGCTCAACAGCTGGGCGGCGGTGCCGATCTGGACGACCGCCCCGTCACGCATGACCGCGATCCGGTCGCCCAGGCGCAGGGCTTCGGACAGGTCGTGGGTGATGAACACCATGGTGGTGTGCATCTGCTCCTGGAGGCGGCAGATCTCCTCCTGCATGTCGCGACGGATGAGCGGGTCGAGCGCACTGAACGGCTCGTCGAGCAGCAGCACCTCCGGGTCGTTGGCGAGTGCCCGCCCGAGGCCGACGCGCTGCTTCATCCCTCCGGACAGCTCGTCGGGGTAGTGGTCGGCGAATCCCGCCAGGCCGACGACCTCGATCACCTCGGCGGCGCGCTGCCGGCGGGTCGACCGATCGACCCCCTGGATCTCGAGGCCGTAGGCGACATTGTCGATGACCCGACGGTTCGGGAGCAGCCCGAAGTGCTGGAACACCATGCTCACGGTCCGGCGGCGCAGCTCGCGCAGCTCCGCCGGACCGGCGCCGGTGACGTGCTGGCCGGAGATGGTGACCTCGCCCGCCGTCGGCTCGATCAGCCGGGTCAGGCAGCGCACCAGGGTGGACTTGCCCGAGCCCGACAACCCCATGATCACGAACAGCTCGCCCTGGGCGACCTCGAACGACACGTCCTGGACCGCGGTGACGCAGCCGGTCTTGGCGAGCAGCTCCTCACGCGGCAGGTCGGCGTCGGGTGAGCCGACGATCCGCTCCGGGCGCGGCCCGAACACCTTCCACAGCCCGCTGCAGGACAGCTTGGCCGGGCCCGTCGCGTCGTCGGCGCCGGCGTCGGCCTTCTCGGAGGTCGCGGTCACGCGCCGGCTCCCTTCGCCGTGTCGGCCCCCACCGCCGACGAGGCACCGAACCAGCCCGACGGCTCGGGGGCGAGGTTCGTGTGGACGTGCTTGGTCTCCTGGTACTCGGCCAGACCTTCCCGGCCGAGCTCGCGCCCGATGCCCGACCGTTTGAACCCGCCCCAGGCCGCCTGGGGGAAGTAGGGGTGGAAGTCGTTGATCCACACCGTGCCCATCCGTAGGGCGGCGGCAACCCGCTCGGCCCTGGCCAGGTCGCGGGTCCACACCGCGCCGGCGAGGCCGTAGTCGGTGTCGTTGGCGCGGGCGACGACCTCGTCCTCGGCGGTGAAGCGCTCGACCGTGAGCACCGGGCCGAACACCTCCTCCCGCAGGATCGTCATGCCGGGCCCGCACCCGACCAGCACGGTCGGTTCGTAGAAGAATCCCTTCGCGAGAGCGGGCTCGTCGGGACGGCGGCCGCCGGCGGCGAGCTCCGCGCCCTCGTCCAGCGCCTGCGCGACGTGGCGTTCGACCTTGTCGCGGTGCTCGGCGGAGATCAGCGGCCCGCTCTCGGTGTCGTCCTCGAAGCCGTTGCCGAGCCGGATACGACCGGTGCGCTCGACCACGGCGGCGACGAAGTCGTCGTGGACCGCATCCTCGACCAGCAGCCGGGCCCCCGCCGAGCACACCTGCCCGGCGTGGAGGAACACGGCCAGCAGCGCGTAGTCGACCGCGGTGTCGAGATCGGCGTCGGCGAACACGATGTTCGGGTTCTTGCCACCGAGCTCGAGGGCCACCTTCTTCACGTTGCCGGCGGCGGCGCGCATGATCTGCTGGCCGGTGGCGATGCCCCCGGTGAACGACACCAGGTCGACGGCGTGATTGCTGGCGAGCTCGGCACCGACCGTCGGGCCGGGCCCCAGGACGAGGTTGGCCACGCCGGGCGGCACGCCCACCTGTTCGAACAGCTCGAAGCAGCGGATCGTGGTCAGCGGTGTCAGCTCCGAGGGCTTGAGCACCACCGTGTTGCCGGCGGCGAGCGCCGGCGCGAGCTTCCACGACGCCTGGAGCAGCGGGTAGTTCCACGGGGTGATGAGCCCGCACACCCCCACCGGCTCGTGCACGACGACGCTGCGCGTTGTGGCCGACGCGGTCGGCACCACCTCGCCGGCGCCCTTGTCAGCGAGGCCGGCGTAGTAGCGGAACACCGCCACGATGTCGTCGATGTCCATGCGGCTCTCGACGACGGTCTTGCCGGTGTCACGGGTCTCGAGCCGGGCCAGCTGCTCGCGGTCGGCCTCGAGCAGGTCCGCGATCCGCGCCAGCATCCGGCCCCGTTCGACCGGCGCCGTGCGCGGCCAGGGACCCTCGTCGAAGGCCCGGCGTGCCGCGTCGATCGCGGCACGGGCGTCCGCCTCGGAGCCGTCGGCGACCGTCCGGACCACGCTGGCGTCGAACGGGTCGATGACATCGCGCTCGCCGCCGTCCATCGCGGCCGTCCAGGCCCCGTCGATGTGGAGATCCTTCAACACCCGGCTCCTCCGAGGGTGGCCCGGAACGGCCCCCGGACCGCAGTCGTCCGCGGACGCCGACGTCGGCGCGGGAGCGGACCAGGTGACGTTAGACGGCCCCGCCCCGCCCCGCACAGCGTTTGGTGAGCCAGCGCGCGGCAGCCCGGCGTCCTGGTCAGGCCGACAGCCGACGGACCAGCCGCTCGACGAACAACCGGCACGCGTCGAGCTGCGACACCTCGACGTACTCGTCGGGCTGGTGCGCCTGGTCGATCGAGCCCGGACCGCACACCACCGTCGACAGGCCCTGCGCCTGGAAATGGCCACCGTCGGTCGCGAAGGAGACGGTGCGGGCCGGCCCGTCGTACCCGGCGAGCTCCCGCGCCAGCCGCTCGGCCGCGCCGTCGTCCTCGGCGGCCAGGGCGCGGGCGAGCGCCTGCTCCTCGAACTCCACGGCGCCCTCACCGGTGTCGGCGCGCAGCCGAGGCAGCACCTCGGCCTCGGCGAACGCCGCCACCTCGTCGCGGATGGCGACCGTGTCGTCGGCCGGCACCGGCCGGTACTCCCAAGCGAGCTCGCAGCGACGGGGCACGATGTTGATGGCCTGCCCGCCTTCGATCGTGGCGAGGTTGAAGGTCGTGTAGGGCGGGTCGAAGCGGGGATCGCCCCCGCCGCGCCGGCGTTCGTCGGCGAGGTCGTCGATGAACACCGCCAGCCGCGCCGCTGCGGCGACGGCGTTGGCCGCCCGGTGCGGCTGGCTCGAATGTGCGTCGCGGCCGTGGACCGTGGTCAGGAACGACCGCAGCCCCTTGTGCGCGGTCACGACCTCCATCGAGGTCGGTTCGCCCACGATCACCGCGGCGGGGCGAGGCTGGCTCGCCAGCAGCCGCTCGACCAGGCTCGGAGCTCCGACCGTGCCCGCCTCCTCGTCGTAGGACAGCGCCAGCAGGATCGGGCGGGTCAGCTGCGCGGCCGCCAGCTGTGGCAGGGCCGCGAGCACGACCGCGAGGAATCCCTTCATGTCGGCCGTGCCACGCCCGTAGAGGCGCCCGTCGACGCGGCGGAGCGCGAACGGGTCGTGCGTCCAGGGCTGGCCGACCACCGGCACGCAGTCGGTGTGTGCACACAGCACCACGCCGCCCTCGACCTCCGGGCCGATCCGGGCGATGAGGTTGGCCCGTGTCCCGTCGTCGCTGGGCACACGCTCGGGGGCGACACCGACCTCGGCCAGCAGCGCCTCGACATAGGCGAGCAGCTCGAGGTTGGAGCCGAGGGCGGTCGTGTCGAGACCGACGAGCACCTCGAGCAGGCGTTCGACCTCGGACATGCGCCGCTCCGGGTGGTCCACGCGACCACCAGTGCGGTGGACCGCAGGGCGCCAACCTACCGACCGGCGGTCCGTGACCGTGTCCGGGCGACCACGGCACCGACCAGTGCACCGTACGCCACGTGATCGGCCACCTGCGGCCATGCCGGCAGCGCCGCCAGCGGCGGTGCCAGCCGGCGGGCGGCCACGCGGATCACCCCGGCGATGACGAGCCCGGCGCCGGCGCCGAGCGCCACCGGGTGCCGGCGCCGGCGCAGCAGCGGGACGAGCAGGGCGGCCCAGGCGCACGACACGGCGCCGTGGATGCCGAGGCCCGCGACGGTCAACCGTCCGTCGGGCGTGCCGGCGCCGGCGACGAGGTGGCCGGCGGCTCGCGTCGCCTCGAACGGGTCGCGGCGGCGGAGCAGTGCATGGAGCGTCGACGGAGCCCCGCCGCCCACACCGGCCGCGAGCGCTGCGAGCGCGACCTCGCGGGACCCGCTGCGCATGCCACGCCCTCCTGGATCAGCGGCGCGTGGGGTCGGCTCGCCCCACCGCGGCACCGTGTGCTCGGATGATGGCACCTCGCCGCCGATGCCGGAGACCAGCGCGATGCCAACCGTCCTGACCGTCCGCGGACACACGCCCCGATTCGGCGCCCGGGTGCACCTCGCCGACACCGCCACCGTCGCGGGACACGTCGAGCTCGCAGACGACGTGTCGGCGTGGTTCGGCAGCGTCCTCAGGGCCGAGCACAGCCCGATCCGCGTCGGCGCCGAGACCAACCTCCAGGACCTGACCTGTGTCCACACGGATGCCGCGTTCCCGGTCACGATCGGGCAGCGCGTCACCGTCGGGCATCGCGCCGTCCTCCACGGCTGCACGGTCGAGGACGACGCGCTCATCGGCATCGGCGCGGTCGTGCTGAACGGCGCCACGATCGGGCGGGGGGCGGTGGTGGGCGCCGGCGCGGTCGTCACCGAGGGGACCGAGGTGCCGCCGATGTCGCTCGCGGTCGGCATCCCCGCCAAGGTCCTCGACCGCCCGGTGCCGGAGGTCCCGCGCGCCAACGTGGCCGGCTACCTCGACCTCGCCGACGCGTACCGGTCCGCGCAACCGGTCGGGGAGGGCTGACGGGCCGGGTCGCCCCCGCCGGCCGCCGCTCACCGGAAGATGCGTCCGAGCCCCCGCCCCGTGGCGCGCCCCGCGAGACGACGGCCGATCCGTCGCCCGACACGACCTCGGCGGACCGCCTGGACGTCCCCGAGGATGCGCGCGATCTTGTAGAGCAGTCCACGTGTCTGGTTGACGCTCGAGCGCCGGCGGCGCCTGGCCATGGTCGCGTCCTTGCTCGCTGGTACCGCCCCAGCATGCCAGCCGCGGGTGACAACCATGCGAACGGGCGACAACCGGCGGACGCAACCGCCTCGTATCACCCGCTCCGTGGGTTGTGACCCGGCGGATCGCCCCAGCCACGAGGCGAGGGCATCGGCGCGGTCAGCGCCCGACGACCGCGAGCACCTCGCGACGGTCCCGGTGCCAGAAGGCGCCGGTGGCTCGACGTTGGGCACGCGTGGTGAACCGGTAGCGGTAGCGCAGCACGCGGACGGCGGTCGGTCGCACACCGTCGTGCGGATCGTGCGCAAGCAGACGCAGCACGGACGGATCGGCGTCGAGCAGCCGGTCGAGCAGGCGCCGGAACCACACGTGCCGGGTCGGCTCCGGGTCCATCGCCGCGAACCACATGAGCCAGTCGAGACGCAGGTGGTAGGGCGCGACCTGTCGGGGCCGGCGTGACACGTCGCCCGGCTTGGCGCGGAACTCGTAGGCCGCCCACGTCGCGTCACCCGCCGCCGGGTCCGGCGCGGTGGTGGCCTCGATGATCAACTCGTGGCGGACGCGCGTGATGCTGCCGAAGGCACCGTACGAGTTGACCAACCGCAACGGGTCGTGGCTCGTGTTCATCCGCTGGTGCCGGGACAGCAGGTTCGGGATCGGCCCGCGCAGGCTCAGCACGGCCACCACGACGGCGAGGACGAGGGAGGCGACCGCGAGCCAGCCCGGCACGCCCATGAGCGGGTCGGGCGGCGCCACGGGCAGCCACGAGAGCCACGCGTCGCTGAACGCCGAGGCGGCGAGCACCAGCGTCAGCAGGTTGAGCCACGCGAAGTTGCCGCTGAGCATGAGCCAGCCCTGCGTCACCACGATGATCAGGCCGCTGATCCCGGCGATCGGCTGTGGCGCGAACAGCCCGAACGGGACCACGAGCTGCGTGAGGTGGTTGGCGGCCACCTCGACCCGGTGCACCGGACGAGGCAGGTGGTGGAACCAGCGGCTGAGCGGGTTGGGCAGCGGCTGGGTCTCGTGGTGGTGGTCGAGGCAGGTGAGCCGGCGCCAGCAGTCGTCGCCACGGAGCTTGATCAGGCCGGCGCCGAACTCGACCCGGAACACGAGCCAGCGCACCAGCAGCAGCACGACCCAGGGCGGGACGGCATCGGCCGGACCGAGGAACGCCATCAGGACGCCCGCCTCCACCAGCAGGGACTCCCAGCCGAACGCGTACCAGACCCGTCCGACCTCGACGTACGAGAGGTAGATGGCCCACAACGCGAGGAAGGTCACGGTCGGCGCCCAGGTCGGGCCCGCCTGCGGCAGCCCCACCACCACCGACCCGGCGAGCACCACCCCGACGCCCGCCAGCCCCATCGCCAGGCGGTCGGAGACCCGCCACCGGAACAGGGTCGGTCGTCGGGCCAGTGCGCCGAGCTCCGAGAGCTCGGACACGGGCAGCAGCCCCCGCTCGCCGAGCAGGCCGCGCCACTGGTGGAGGATGCTCACGAACGCGAGCAGGTAGACGGCCGCAACGCCCCGCTCGAGCACCCAGCGGGCGTACCAGTAGCCGTCTGCGTCGACCCACTCCACGCGGGACAGCATGGCGGGTCACGACCTCGGTTGCGCGGCCGGCCAGGGATGCGCGCGGCGCGCAGCGCGCGGATGCGGTACCGTCTGACCACGCGCCCAGCCGGGGTGTCACGCTCCTGCGCCCGTTGTCGGAGCGACCCGAGCCGGTACGCGTCCAAGATAGGGAAGCGCACATGCCAGAAGGCACCGTCAAGTGGT
>CAZSQF010000098.1:0-9530 GCA_964608935.1 uncultured Actinomycetota bacterium
GTGGGGGGGGGGGTCCTAACACCACCGGCCCCGCCCCCCCGGGGCACCCCCCCCCCCCTGTTGTGGTTCGCGCGCGCCCGGCTCCCCGCCCGCCCGCTACCCACTGCCCGGCGAACGACCGTCCGTCCACAGCCGCCGACCATCCCGTGGTGCGTCCGGCGGCGAGCTGCGCGATCGTGCGTGGATGTCCTGGACCCGCCTGGCCGACCTGGCCCGACCACACGGGGTGGTCACCCCCGCTCTGGCGGTCGCCGCCGGCATCCCCGCGTCCACCTTCCACGATCGGATGCGGGGCGACGCCTGGCCGGCGCCCTTCCCTCCGGTCAGATTCCTGCCGGGGACGCGCCCCGATCACGTCGCGCTCACGGCCGCGGCACAGGCGTACGTCGGTCCGCCGGCGGCCGCGTCCCACGACACGGCTGCCTACCTGCTCGGTCTCGATGATCGCCCACCCGCCAGCGTCCACCTGTTGCTGCCGCACGACCGCGGACACGTCGAACGCCGGCCGGGGCTGGTGGTGCACCGGTCCAGGACGCTCGCGCCGACCGACCTCACCCGCCGGCAGGCACTGGTCACGACCAACGCCGCGCGCACCGTGATCGACCTGTCCCCGCGCACGTCCCCCGACCGCCTCGCCCACCTCGTCCTGGCCGCGCGGCGCGACGTGGATCGCAAGGTCGTCGAGCGGGCGACCGGGCTGCTCCGGGGTCTGCCCACGCTGCCACGGCGCCGCGCCACCGCGGCCCTGCTGGCCGAGCTCACCGACGACGGCTCGGAGTCGGGGTTCGAGCACCACGCGACCCGGCGTCTCGCGGCGGCGGGGCTCGCCCCGGAGGCCCAGCAGCACCCCGTCACCACGGCCGGGCGACAGCGTCGTCTCGACCTCGCCTGGCCCTCGGTACGTGTCGCGGTGGAATGCCTGTCCGTTCGCTTCCACTCCCACAAGGCCGCCGTTGAACGCGACGTGGAGCGCTGGAACGAGCTGGTCCGTGACCTCGACGGGTGGCTGCTGCTCCAGCTCACGTGGCGCCAGCTCGTGACCCGGGCCTGGACGCCGTGGGCGCAGAGACTCGCGGCCGACCTCCGCAGCCGAGGCTGGGGCGCCTGACCGCGACGCGCACACCCCTCGCCCCCGACCGAGCGGGTATCACCCATCCGGGATTCCGGACCAGCGCTACCCGCTCTCTCGGCGATTGCGTAAGCGGGGAGCGGTGATCCGGGATTCCGGACCAGCGCTACCCGCTCCGATGGGGGCGGTTACGCGCCGACCCGTGCACGGACCTCGGCGGCGTGGTCGTCGCGGCCGAGGCGTTCCAGCAGCTCGACCTCGGCTGCGAGCAGGTCGGTGACCACCTCGGCCACGACCGGGTCGGGGTCACCGGAGAAGCGCTCGGCGGTGCGCTCGAGCACGGTCACCGCCTCGTCGCCGCGACCGAGCTCGGCAAGCGCCTCGGCGCGCTCGCGCTGTGCGGCCGCGACCTGCGATCGGGCTGCGGGGTCCTCGTCGGTGCAGCGCTCGACGTCGGCGAGCGCGGCGGCCGCCTCGTCGAGGCGGTCGAGTCCGCGGAACACCGCCGCACGCACCCGCACGACCATCGCCAGCTGTTCCGCCTCGAGCGCATCCGTCGGGTCGAGCTCGGCGACCAATGCGTCGGCCGCCGCCAGGGCGTCTTCGAGCTCGTCGACGGCGAGGAGGCCGGCGGCACGGTTGACGCGGGCGCGGACGACCTGGTCCCGGGTCACCGGGTCGTCGGCGTCGCCGAAGCGGCCAATCACCTGCGAGTACGCCTCGAGGGCATCGGCGTGGGAGCCCGTCGCGTCGAGGCAGATGCCCCGGTTGAGCAGCGCCATGGCGACCTCGTGCCGCTGATCGGGATCCCCGAGGTCGGTGGGGGTGCCGGCCGCGTCGCGGTAGGCGTCGGCGGCCGCCTCGAGATCGCCGAGCTCGGTCAGCACCAGCGCGCGTTCGAACCGCGCGGTGAACACCGACTCGCGCACGACGGGATCGGCGAGGTCGTTGACGGCGAGCGAGAGCAGCTCCTCGCTCGCCGCCAGGGCTCCCTCGAGATCGCCGTCCTCGTGGCGCTGGAGCACGGCGTCGGCACGGGCACGCAACTGTTGGGGCGCGGTCATGCATCGCTCTTTCGCGTGGCAGCTGCCGGGACGGCGCCACGATAGCGACGACGGGGCCACGCCTTCGTGCGGACGGACATGGTCCGCCGGCCCTACCAGCGCAGCAACGCTCCCACACCTTCGTGCTGGCGGAGGCGCCCGGCGGCCTCGTCGTCGTCGATCGGGGTGACCGCGGCGTTGGTCGCGATGGCCTGTTCGAGCAGGCGCTCGACGAACAGCGGCTCGCGGGTCATCGCGAGCTCGGCCTGCGCGGCCAGCCCCTCGACGCGGGGGTGGAGGGTGCCCTCCTCCGACACGTAGCCCTCCAGGGCCGCGCTCGTGTCGTAGACGAGGTGGGCGATACGACCCTGGTTCAGGGCCTGGCACACGTTGCGCAGTCCGACCGCGGCCGGACCGCCCCCGAAGGTCCGCTCGAAGACGTGGTCGACGAGCTCTCGTTCCCGATAGCGGTGCACCGACCGCAGCAGCGGCCAGGCCTGGTCGGCGATGACGCTCGGAGCGGCCTCCTCCCAGGCGGGCTCGGCCACGAGCACCCGGATGGCCTCGGTCCCCGCGCGCAGCAGCTCCTCGGTCACCTCGCGCACCTTCGGCGGGCCGGACAGCACGAGACGGTCCCACCCACGCTCGCTCGCCGTGGCGGCGACCCGTTCGACGACCGTGCGCAGGAAGCGCTGGTGGTTCTCGTCGAAGCGATCCTCGAACCGTTCGCGGTTGACGTGCCCGTGGTGGGGGTGCTGCGGATTCCCGGGCGACGGCCCGGACTTCGACCGGGCGATCTGGTCGTCGGTGAGGTCGAACTCGGAGCGCTCGAGCTCGTCGATCTCCCCGAGGGACCACTCCAGCAGCCGTGCGCCGGCGCGGGACACGACCAGGATCCCGGCCGGTCGGCCCTCGTCGTAGGCGGCGACGAGCGGTCGGATATAGGCGCGGTCGTGGTGGACCACCCGCTCGCGGAACGGCACCTGGACGCTGACCTCGGTCCGTGCGCCGTCCTGCACGCCCACGAACAGGGCACGACCGCGCCCGGATCGTTTGGGGTCGAGCAGCCCGTCGAGCTCCGGCCCGAGCTTGGCGATGCGGCGCTCGACGGCCTTGGCGAGGTCCCCGTCGCGTCCGGCCAGGCCCGACTTCAGCTCACGGAGCTGGTTGCGGATCTCGATGGGGGCGGTGGGCTGGGGATCTGCCGCCTGCGCCGGGGTGTGCCCCACGTAGAACGAGAGCACCCCGAGCCGGTCCGAGAAGTCGATGAGGTCGCGGATCGTGCTCTGATCGAGGGTCATGCCGGCAACCTAGCTGCCCGGACGGCGGTCGTGCAGCCCGGAACGATGACCGTCCGGGCAGCCGTCCGGGGGGCGCGGGTCGCCGTGCGTCGACGGGGACGCGGCCCGGCACCGCCAGTGGGTACCGTCTGGGCCCATGTTCCGTCATGCCGTGCGCATCGCTCGCATCCGGGGTGTCGACGTTCGCCTCGACGCGTCGCTGGTGCTGCTCGCCGTGCTGTTCGCGTGGGTGTTCGCCAACCGGTTCCTGGCGTCCTACCCCCCTGCGGTGGCCTGGTCGATGGCGGCCGCCGGCGTCGTCGGCATCCTCGTGTCGATCCTCGCCCATGAGCTGGCGCACGCACTCGAGGCGTTGCACCGTGGCATCGAGGTCGAGGGCATCACACTGCTGATGTTCGGCGGCGTCACCGAGATGCACGCGCACAGCGAATCGCCGCGCGACGAGTTCGTGATCGCGGCCGTCGGCCCGTACGTGAGCCTGTTGTGCGGCGCGGTGTTCGGGCTGATCGCGACGTTCGCGTCCGAGCTGCCGGAGCCGCTGGCGGCACCGACGGCGGAGGTCGCCGGGCTGCTGGGATGGCTCAACGTCGTCCTGGCCGCGTTCAACCTCGTCCCCGGCGCACCGCTGGACGGCGGCCGGGTGCTCCGGGCGGGGATCTGGTGGGTCACCCGCAACCGTCGCACGGGACTGCGTGTGGCTGCCCGGACCGGCCAGGCGCTCGGGATCGGCCTCGTCGCGCTCGGTGTGTGGGCCGCGACCGCCGAACGGACCGCCACCGGATCCGGCGGGATCGGCTCGTTGCTCCTCGGGGTGTTCCTCGGCTTCTTCCTCTGGAACGCGGCGCGCGAGGAGCTGCGCCAGAACGACCTGGACGCCCTGCTCGACCACCGCACCGTGGCCGAGCTGATCGCGCCGCTGCCGGCGACGGTCACCAGCGGCCAACGGCTCGACCTCGTCGACGTGGAGGCCCTCGCCCACCAGACCGAGCTGCTGCCGGTGGTGGACGACGGCCTGCTCGTGGGGGTGGTCGGCACCGACCAGCTGCGGGGCCTGCACGCCGCCGACCGGTCGGTCCGCACCGTCGGCGACCTGACGGAGCCGGTCGACGACCTCCCCACCGTCGATGTCGACGCCACGGTGCGCACGCTGGTCGACCAGCTCGGCCAGGGCGTCGACCGGGTCCGCGTCAACCGAGGCCAGCGCACCGTCGCGGTGGTCACCGAGCGCGAGGTGGCCCGGGCCCTGCACGCGTGGCGGCAGCAGCCCCCTCCCCGCGGCCAGCGTCACCTCCCGACCCGCTCCCCGGACGGAGCCGCCCGGTGAGCGACCCGGAGCACACCCCGGCCGGCCCTGCCACCCGTCGCCCGTCCCCGCAGCGACGCCGGCCGTCGCTGTGGCGGGCCCTGTTCTATGCCGCGAGCACGGCCGTGATCGCCTGGGCCGCGCTCGTGGTGCCCCTGCCGTTCATCGAATACGTCCCGGGGCCGCCCACCGAGATCCCCCCGCTCGTCGAGATCGACGGCGCGGCCACGACCGAGCTGGACGGATCGACCTCTTTGCTGACCGTGCTGCTGCGCCAGCAGCCGACGTTCCCGGCGGTCGTGGCGCTGATCGACGGTCAGCGGCGCCTGCTCCACGTCAACCAGGTGTTCCCCGCCGACGTGGGACGCGAAGAGCACCTCGAACAGCAGCGGGAGCGCTTCGGGCGTCAGTTCGAGGTCGCGGCCGCGGTGGGCGCCCGTGCGGCGGGCGTCGAGACCGAGCTGGTCACCGAGGCGGTCGTGCTCGACGTCATGCCGGGCACGCCGGCAGACGGCACGCTGCAACCCGGGGACGCGGTGCTCGCCGTCGACGGCGACCGCGTCATCGCCGCCGAGGAGCTCCAGGCGCGTGCGCGCGAGGGCGAGGTCGGGGACGAGCTCACACTGCGCGTGCGCCGCGACGGCGAGGAGATCGACGTCGCGGTCACGTTGGGCGAGTCGCCCGAGGTCGACTGGCCCGTGATCGGCATCCTCATCGAGACCGCCGTGGACGAGCTGCGTCTGCCGTTCGACCTCCGGCTGGCGGACAACACCCAGATCGGTGGACCGAGCGCCGGCCTGATGGTGGCCATCACCGTGTACGACCTCCTCGCCGACGAGAACCTGCTCCGGGGCCGGGCCCTCATGGGCACCGGCACCGTCGACGCCGACGGGCGGGTCGGGACGGTGGGCGGCGTCCCCGAGAAGATGCTGGCGGCCGCGCGACACGGCGCGGACCTCGTCCTCGTGCCCGAACCCCAGCTCGACGTGGCCCGTGAGGGCGCCCCCGACGACCTCGAGGTGATCGGGGTGTCGACCTTCGAGGAGGCGCTGGACGCGCTGCGGGGCTCGGGCTGACCGGTCTGCAATCACCGCGCTGCGGCGCGGCTTCACGCGTCGGCGGTCACGCGACCGCCCGTGCAGCGGCCCAGAAAGGTGCCGAGCAGCTGCATCCCCGAGGTCGTCAGGATCGATTCGGGGTGGAACTGGACGCCCTCGACCTCGAGCTCGCGGTGCCGCAGGCCCATCACGAGCCCGTCCGAGGTCTCGGCAGTGACCTTCAGCACCGGGGGGACGCTGTCCCGGTCGACGACGAGCGAGTGGTACCGCGTCGCCTCGAAGGGCACCGGCAGATCGGTGAACACGCCTTCGCGCCGGTGGTAGATCGCGCTGGTCTTGCCGTGCACGAGCACGGGTGCGCGCACGACCCGGCCGCCGTAGATCTCGCCGATGCACTGGTGACCGAGGCACACGCCGAGCACCGGCCGGCGCCCGGCGAAGGCGCGGATGAGGTCGTTGGACAGCCCGGCGTCGGACGGGTCGCCGGGGCCCGGTGAGATCACGATGCCGTCCGGCGGATCGGCCTCGACCTCGGCGATGGTGAAGGCGTCGTTTCGCACCACCTCGACGTCGGCGCCGAGCTCACCCAGCTCCTGTGCGAGGTTGTAGGTGAACGAGTCGTAGTTGTCGACGAGCAGCAGGCACGGGCGGTGCTCTCCCGCGTCGTCGCCGTGCGTCTGCGCTCCCGGGTCCACGCCCGTCACCTCTCCGCCAGGTCGCGACACAGCACGTCGCGTGCCAGCTCGCCGGTGCCGGTTACCGGCAGGTGGTCGACCACCACGACCCGATCCGGCACGGCGGTCACGGCCAGCTGCGTGCGGCAGTGTGCCAGGAGCGCGTCCGGTGTGGCCTTCGCGCGGCGTCGCAGCACCACGGCCGCCACCAGCACGCCGTCGTCGGTGATCACGGCGCCGGCATCGCGGACGTCGGGGTGGCGCTCCAGCGTCGTTTCGACGCGAGCGGGCGCCACGACCGTGCCGGCGCGCTCCAGCACCTCGTCGGTGCGGCCGACGTGCGTGAACACGCCCTCGGCGTCCATGACGGCCAGGTCATCGGTCACGAGCCACCCGTCACGGAATGCGACCGCGGTGCGGTGGGGACCCTGCCAGTAGGTCGCCACGACCTGGGGGCCATGGATCGCGAGCCGTCCCACCACCCCGGGCGGTCGCACCGACACGAGGTCGTCCGGATCGAGGATGGTCGCCACCGTGGCGGTCACCGGCAGCCCGATCGTGCCCGGGACGACGCGTCCGTAGACCGGCTGGGCGTGTGTCAGCGACCCCGTCTCGGCGATCCCGAAGCCTTCCCGGACCCGGGCGCCACCCATCACCTGCTCGAGGGCAGCCGCCGTCGCCGCGTCGATCGGCTCACCGCTGGCCAGGCACACCCGCAACGAGGTGAGGTCCCGCCGCCCCGATTCGCGGTCCGCGGCGAGGGCGGCCAGCCGCGCCGGCGTGGTCGGGAACAGCGTCGGCGCGTCGCGCTCGATGGTCCGGGCCAGGGTCGCCGGGTCCGGGTCGTCGACGAGGACGACGCATGCTGCCGACAGCAGCCCGGTGACCCAACCGAGCGTCATCGGCGTGAGCTGATGGAGCGGGTCGGCGACCAGGACCCGCTCATGGCCGGCCTGGACGTCCGGCAGCCACAGACGGGTCTGGAACGCGCCGGCGACGAGGTTGCCGTGCGTCGGCACGACCGCGCGCAGCGCGTCACCGCGGCCGTGATAGGCGAGCAGCGCGGCGTCGTCGGCATGCGGTGCCGGCGCCGGCGCCGGCGTGGACGGGTCGCCGAGCTCGTCGGCGAGCCGGATCACGCCGTCGGGCGGTGTGCTGCCGCGCGCGACGCGACGTCCGGCCCGCCACAGCACCCGACGCAGGCGGCTCCACCGACCGCGTCGGTCGGCGTCCTCCCATTCCTCACCGGTGACCACGATCGCGAGCGGTGGCAGGGCGTCGCGCTGGCTCAGTGCCCGCACCGGTGCGTCGGTCCCGACCACAGCGGCCACCGACGCGTCGGCGGCGATCGCCGCGAGGTCCTCGCCGACACGCGCCGGGTCCACGGGCACCGGGATCGCACCGAGCCGCCACAGCGCGAGCAGCACCACCGGACAGGTGTGACCGTTGGGCAGGGCCACGAGCACCCGTGCGTGGGTCGTGACACCGTGGCCGGCGAGGGTCCCGGCGACCGCTGCGACGCGGGCCCGGAGCGTCGCGTGGTCGACGGTGACACCGTCGGAGCTCACCGCGGGGTGGGACGGAAAGTCCCGGGCGGCGTCGTCGAGCAGGCGTGGCAGCGCCACCGACGGGACGCGGTAGTCCGGGGGGACCCCCGGCGGATAGGACGCCAGCCACGGGCGTTCGAGCGACGCCGGATCCGGCAGACGGGACACGCGGCGACGGACTCCTGGGACTGGCGGAGACGGGGAGTCTACTCGGATGGCGTGGCCCAGAGCCCTGCGCCGGCGGGTGCGAGCGCCGGGGCCGCTACCGTCGCGCCCACCCTGACCGAGGCACCTCCCGTGAGCGCACCCCCCGCCACGCTGGTCGATCTCCAGGCCGAGATCGACGAGGCACTGGACGCGGCGCTCGGTGCGCTCCTGTCCCGCTTCGAGGACCACGACTCGGCGCTCGCGCCGGTCGCGGACGCCGTCCGCAGCTTCGTCGCCGGCGGCAAGCGGGTGCGACCGGCGTTGCTGCTCCTCGGGTTCGAGGCCACCGGCGGCGCCCCGCGCGAAGCCGCCCACGGCCCGGCGCTGGCGCTCGAGCTGCTGCACACGTTCGCGCTCGTCCACGACGACGTCATCGACCGGGCCGTGAGTCGCCGCGGGCGCCCGACCGTGCACCAGTCCTTCGCCCGCCGTCACGAGTCGGCCGGCTGGAACGGTGATGCGGCTGCGTACGGTGACGCCGTCGCGATCCTCGTAGGCGACCTCGCCTTCGTGCACGCCGACGAGCTGTTCCTGCACGCGGACGTGCCGGCGGAGCGGCTGCTGGAGGCCTTCCGGCGGTTCACGACCCTGCGCGAGGAGCTCATGGTCGGGCAGTACCTCGACCTCCAGACCGCCACCAGCCGCACGACCGACCGGGAGCTCGCCCTGCGTGTGGCGACGCTGAAGTCCGGCCGCTACTCGGTGGCGCGACCGCTCGAGCTCGGTGCCGTGCTGGCCGGCGCCGATCCCGCGCTGCGAGCCGGTCTCGTCCGGTTCGGGGACCCGCTTGGGCGCGCCTTCCAGGTCCGTGACGACCTCCTCGGCGTGTTCGGCGAGGAGGTCGTCACCGGCAAGTCGGTGTCCTCCGACCTCGCCGAGGGCAAGCGGACGCTGCTCATCGCCGAAGCTGCCGCCCGGCTCGGCCCGGCCGGCCTGGAACGACTCGAAGCCGGGCTCGGCGACCCGTCACTCGACGCGGACCGGGTGGCTGAGCTCCGGGATCTGCTCGAGCAGTCGGGGGCACGCGACGCCACCGAGGCGTACGTCGCCGCGGCGATCACCGAGGCCGAGGAGGTGCTCGCGGGGCTCGACGGGCTCGCGCCGGAGGCGGCCGCGGCGCTCGCCGACCTCGCCAGCTACCTCGGCGAGCGCAGCACCTGACCGGTCGAGGCCAGGGTCGGGTCCTGCTGGAGGCTCTCGACCCACGGGAAGACCCAGGTGAACAGGACCACCACCGCGACGGCGACGACCACCACCCAGATGACGACCTTCACCCAGGTGGGGACGCGGGAGGGCCGCGTGCCGTCGACGTCCTCGATCATGTCTCC
>CAZSQF010000099.1:0-9411 GCA_964608935.1 uncultured Actinomycetota bacterium
GCCGTTCCAGTACGGCAACCCGGCCAACCCGCTCGCCCACTACGAGACGACGGCTCCCGAGATCATGGCCGACCTGCCCGACGTCACCGCGTTCGTGGCCGGGCTCGGGACCGGAGGGACCGTGACCGGCGCCGGCAAGCGGCTCAAGCGGTGGAACCCCGACGTCAAGGTCTTCGCCGCGGAGCCGGAGTACGGCGACCTCGTCTATGGCCTGCGCAACCTCGAGGAGGGCTATGTCCCCGAGGTGCTCGACGAATCGGTGATGGACAGTCGCATCAAGGTCAACTCACTCACGGCGCTCGAATGGACCCGACGTCTCGCGGACGAGGAGGGCATCTTCGCGGGCGTGTCGACGGGTGCCTCCTTGGAGGTGGCCGTGCGCGTGTGCAAGCGCCTGCCGGGCGGGTCCAAGATCGTGGCGCTGTCACCCGACGGGGGCTGGAAGTACCTGTCGACCGGCGCCTACGCGCCCGGCGACACGGCCGAGATCGCCGACCGTCTCGCGAGCACGCTGTGGGCCTGAGTAGCCTGCCGCCGCCGACCGGGAGGTGTGACCAGTGACCGATTTCCACCTGACCGTGCTCGGATGCGCGGGCTCGCACCCCGGGTCGGGCCGGCTCTGCTCGGGCTACCTCGTCCAGACCGGCGACACCAACCTGCTGCTCGACGCCGGCAACGGCTCGACCGCCAACCTCCAGCGCTACGTGCCGTTGTCCGAGCTCGATGCGATCGTGGTCAGCCACCGCCATGTCGACCACTGTGTCGACCTCATCGGGGCCTACTACGCGCTGCGGTTCACGCCCGACTTCGATCGGCGGCTGCCGCTCTATGCACCGGCGGAGGTGCACGAGACGCTGACCGGCCTGCTGTCGGACGACAGCGAGATGGGCTTCGACGACTACTTCGAGCACCGCCAGGTCGCCGGAGGGGACACCGTCGAGGTCGGCCCGCTGGGTCTGCGCTTCGCGGACAGCCTCCACCCACCACCGACCGTGTCGACCCGGATCGAGCTCGACGACCGGGTGCTGGTCTATTCGGGTGACTCGGCCGGCGGCGACGAGCTCGTCGCGATCGCCCGCGACGCCGACCTGTTCCTGTGCGAGGCGACCTGGGCCGGCGACGCCGACGACTACCCGTCCGGCATCCACCTCACCGCCCGTGACGCCGGCGCCATCGCCGCCGCCGCCGGAGTGGCCCGGCTGGTGCTCACGCACGTTGCCGGCGGCACCGACCGTGACCGGGTGCTGACCGAGGCGTCGGAGGCCTTCGACGGGCCGATCGAGCTCGCCGAGGACCTCACTGTCTACACCCTGGAGTGAGCCGGGCGCTCGGGCGACCGCCGCCCGACGCCCGACCGGACGAGGAGCCCATCACGTGACGCGCGCCGACGGCCGCCAACCCGACGACCTGCGTCCGGTGACGATCGAGGTCGATGCCCAGCGCCATCCCGCCGGGTCGGCGCTGGTGACCTTCGGGGCCACCCGGGTCCTGTGCGCCGCATCGGTGGAGGAGGGTGCGCCGCGGTTCCGCGACCGCAAGGGCTGGGTCACCGGCGAGTACGCCATGCTGCCCGGCGCCACCGACACCCGCTCCGCGCGGGAGCGCCGCGGCCCCGGCGGCCGGTCGAAGGAGATCGAGCGGCTGATCGGCCGGTCGCTGCGGTCGGTGGTCGACCTCGACACCCTCCCGGACGTGACGGTCACCGTCGACTGCGACGTGATCGAGGCCGACGGTGGCACCCGCACCGCCGCGATCACCGGTGGGTGGGTCGCTCTCGCCCGCGCGTTGCACCGGCTCGGGCACGGGGACGCGCTGACCGACCAGGTCGCGGCGGTCTCGGTCGGGATCGTCGACGGCACGGCCGTCCTCGACCTGCCCTACGAGGAGGACCACCGCGCCGAGGTGGACATGAACGTGGTGGTGACCGCCGACGGCCGGTTCGTCGAGGTCCAGGGCACCGCCGAGGGGGCGCCGTTCGACCGCGCCGGCCTCGACCGGTTGCTCGACCTCGCCGTCGTGGGCTGCCGACGCTTGGCCACGATCCAGCAGCAGGCGGTCGAGGCGGGCCGCTGATGCCGCATCGTGTGGTCGTGGCGACGGCCAACGCCCACAAGCTGGCCGAGATCCGCGCGCTCCTCGGCGGTCTCGACGTCGAGCTGGTCGCGATGACCGACCTGTCGATCCCGAGCCCCGTCGAGGACGGCGTGACGTTCGAGGACAACGCCCTCATCAAGGCGCGCGCCTGCACGCGCCACAGCGGACTCGTGGCGATCGCGGACGACTCGGGGCTGGAGGTCGACGCGCTCGACGGGGCGCCGGGCGTGCGGTCGGCCCGCTACGCCGGCGAACCGTCCGACGACACGGCCAACAACGCCAAGCTCGTCGCCGAGCTCGCCGGCGTGCCCGCCGAGCGTCGGACCGCGCGATTCGTGTGCGCCGCCGCCGGCGCCACCCCCGACGGCCACGAGGTCGTGGTCCGGGGAACCATGGAGGGCCGCATCGTCGACGGTGCCCCCCGCGGCGGGCACGGCTTTGGCTACGACCCGCTGTTCGTGGCAGACGCGGTCGACGACGAACGGACCAACGCCGAGCTGTCGCGGTCGGAGAAGGGTGCGATCAGCCACCGCGGCGCGGCCTTCCGGGCGCTGCGGCCCCACCTCGAACGGCTGCTCGCCCTCACGCCGCCGACGTAGGGCGGGTCGTCAGCCGAGCGCGTCCTCGAGGTCCTGCAACGCCTCACGGGCGAGCTCGAGCTGTTCGTCGTCCTCCCGATCATGGACCGCCATCAGCGCCGCGACCGCGCGTTCGGCCTCGCCTGGATCGATCGCGGCGCGGTCGATCCGGTCGATGCCGACGGGCTCGTGCGTCGGGTCGCCGGACTGCTCGCCGAGTCGGTCCAGGATGCGGTCGAGTTGTCGCCGCAGGTCGTCCCAGCCCGGTTCTTCCCCGTGCTTGAGGGCGAGCTCGGTCGTTTCGTGCAGGGCCTGGACGAGGTGGAAGTCCACGGCGTCGATGCTCCTGGATCGCGTGGCGTGGGGCAAGGTGCACCGTGACCGAATACCGCGCAACCCGCAACCCGACGAACGCTACGGGCGGGGCCCGCCGCCGATGATCCGCCGTCCGGAGATGTCCTCGAACCTCACTCGGACCCAGAACAGCTTGGCGTCCGGTGTCGTCCAGGGCGTGAAGTCGAACGCCATCAGCCGTTCGACCAGGGCCTGGTCGGTCACGATGCTGGTGTGGCCGTGGGCCACCACCGACCAGCCGAGGTGGTGGGCGGGATCGACCCCGTCCGCCTGCACCGCGACCGGTCCCTCGGCGGCCGCGGTGGCCAGCTTCGAGCCGGTCTCGGTCCGGAAGTACAGCTCCCCGTCGACAAGCAGGTGGTTGACGGGCAGGATCGTCGGTCCCTTGACGGTGACGAACCCGAGCCGTACGAACGGTGCGGTGGCGAGCAACCGGTGGCACTCGTCGGCGTCGAGGACCTCGAGGTCGCCGGGATGGCGGGGCAGCGTCACGGCCGGCTCCGGGGGAGGGCAGACGTCAGGGACGGGGAGCCTACTGGGCGTGATCCCCACTTCGAGCGTGCACGAGGCTGCCCGCGAGCCACACGTGGGGGTGACGTTGGTCGGGGCGGCCAACACCGACACGTCGCTGGACGGGTCACCCTGCACGGCGATGACATCGGCGTCGAAGCCGCCGGCAGCTCGCGTCCGGACGACACCACGTCCGTGCCGAGGCCGATGCGCACGCCGGCGTCGTGCGCGCGGCCGATCGCCTCGGCGTGGGTCCGGTCGATCCGCGCCATCTTGTCGTACATGGCGGGGCTGAGCTCCGCGGCCACGGCGCCGGCCGACGGGCCGGCGTAGGCGATCGTCGCGTCGGTGCGTCGGGGATCGGATCGCCGCGCCCGGGTCACGGGTGGCGCACTCCTTCGCCGGCCAGGATCGCCCGGTAGCCCTCGCGGTAGGTCGGGTAGGTGAAGGCGAAGCCCGAGGCCACGAGGCGGTCGTGCCGGCAGCGCTTGTTGCCTCCCCGCCCGCGCTCGGCGGGCCCGGCGGGGGGCGGCGCGACTCCCAGCTCGTCGGCCAGGAAGCGCAGCACCTCGCCCCGGTCGGCCGGATCGTGGTCGACGCCGAGGTACACCGGTCGGGGGCCGGCGACGCCGGTGAGCAGGTGCACCACCGCGCGGGCCGCGTCGTCGCGGTGGATCCGGTTGGTGTACACCGGGACGTCGGGGATGGTCGCCCGACCGGCGCGAACCTGCTCGATCAGCCGCGTCCGCCCCGGCCCGTACACGCCGGCGAGGCGCAGGACGACCGGCTCGGGCACGCCACCGTCGAGCACCGCACGCTCGGCCTCGACCAGCACCTCGGCGGTCGCGGTCGTCGGCGCGGTGGGGGTGTCCTCGTCGACCCAGGCGCCGTCGGTCGCGCCGTAGACCGCGGTGCTGGACACGAACACCAACCGGTGCGGCGTGGCCTCGGCGGCCGCGAGCGCCGTCAGGACGTTGCTCGGCCCCGTCACATGGGCGGCCCGGTACGCCTCGACGGACCGGGTGTCGGCAGCGGCCGCGTAGACCACGAGGTCGATGTCCCCCGGCAGTGCCGGCAGCGGTCCGGCCAGGTCACCGGCCAGCCCCTCGATCGCGGCCGGCAGCACCCCGGGCGACCGGCGCAGCCCGACCACCCGGTGGCCGGCCGCCGCCAGCCGCAGCCCCACCTCGGTCCCGAGGTCGCCGCAGCCGGCCACCAGCACGGTCACGGCGCGTACGCCTCGGCCACGGCGTCGGAGAATGCCGGCCACGCCTCGGCCGCCCAGGACCCGAAGTCGAGGTCGGCCAGCTCGACGCACGCGAGGCCGAGCTCGGGATCGACCCACAGGAACGACCCGGAGCGGCCGAAGTGCCCGAAGGTCGCGGGGGACAGGCGCTCGCCGGTCCAGTGGGGGTCCTTGGCGTCCTTGATCTCGAAGCCGAGCCCCCAGTCGTTCGGGCTCTGCCGGCCGAAGCCGGGCAGCACCCCGTCGAGGCCGGGGAAGGCCACGGTCGTCGCCTCGCCGACGAGGTCGGGGTCGAGCAGCGTGGGCGACAACAGCTCCCGGGCGAAGGCGAGCAGGTCGTCGACCGTGCCCTCGGCCGCATGCGCGGGCGAGCCGTCCAGCGTGGTCGCCTTCATCCCGAGGGGCGCGAGCACCTCGAGCTCGAGGTGCGCGCCGAACGGCCGGCCGACGCGGTCCGCCACCAGCTCGCCGAGCAGGTCGTAGCCCCAGTTGGAGTAGATCCGTCGCTCCCCGGGACTCGACATCGGCCCGTCGGGGTCAGGTGGCAGCCCGCCGGAATGCGCGAGGAGGTGTCGGACCGTGATCCCCTCGGTCCCGTCGGGGCCCGCGGGTTCGTCGAGGTGGAGCGCACCGTCCCGCGCCGCGATGAGCGTGGCGTAGGCCGCCAGCGGCTTGGTGAGCGATGCGAGCGCCAGGACCTCGTCGCTCGGCCCGTGATGGTCGAGCGTGGTGTGGGCGTCGGTCACACCGACGGCGACCGTGTCGGGCTCCCACCCGTCGACCTGTGCGAGCACGCTCGCCATCACCACTCCTTGCGCGGCATCGACCTCGGACGGTAGTGGGCGTCGTTGCGGCAGGGGACCACTGACCGGGGTGGCGTGCACACGGGCCGTGCCGGACCGTAAGGTGGCCGGCCATGAGCGACTTCTACTGGTGCCTCACGCACGGCACGGTCGAACGCGGCAGCGTGTGCCGGGCCGCCAACCGGCTCGGGCCCTACGCCACGGCGGAGGAGGCCCGACGCTGGAGCGAGCGCGTCGAGGACCGCAACGAGACGTGGAAGGCGGAGGACGAGCGCTGGCACGGGGACGGAGACGAGGACTCCGACGACTAGCAGGTTCTGCCCGACATAGGCTCCCGCGGCACGCGAGCGTGGCGGAACCGGCAGACGCGCTGGGTTTAGGTCCCAGTGGGCTTCACAGCCCTTGGGGGTTCGAGTCCCCCCGCTCGCACCGTCTGACCTGCGCAAACGCGAGCAAGCGGAGGACGAAGGCTCGGGCACCGGCTCGTCGTGGACACGGTTTGGACACGAGCCACGTCGGAGCGACGCTGATACGAGGCCGACAGCGCCCGCGCGGCGGTTGTCGCGATCTGCGTGGGAGCGTCGGGGCGTGACTCCGGCTCGGTTCGATCAGTCCACGAAGAGGTCGTTGCCGTCATGAGAAAGTCAAGTATTATTTGACGTATGCATGACATGAAGCAGGCTCCGGACCATGACAAGCTCTTCGAGCTTGCCTCGGAGCAGGGCGGCTACTTCACGGCCGGCCAGGCCAGGCAGTGTGGGTTCAGCCATGCGCTGCTCGCTCACCATGCCCGCGAGCGGGGGCGCTTCACCCGCGTCCGCCGGGGCCTGTACCGGCTCCGCCAGTTCCCACCGGCGCCGCGTGAGGACGTCCTCGCCGCCTGGCTCGCGCTGGATCGCGAGGAAGCGGTCGTCTCTCACGACAGTGCCCTCGACCTCCTCGGCCTCTCCGACGTCGTCCCCGAGGTCGTCCACGTCACGGTGCCCCGCTCGAAGCGCTATCGGCCAGCAGCACCCGGCGTCAGGGTCCACACCACCACCCGCGCGATGCTCCCGTCCGACGTGGTCGTGCGGGAGGGGATGCGGGTGACCGCGCCCGTGCGCGCCATCCTGGATGCGGCCGAGGCGGGAACCGCGCCCGAGCAGGTGATCGCCGCCGCGGTGCAGGCGATGGAGCAAGGCCTTGCGACGAGGCAGCAGCTGCTGGCCGCTGCCGCGGAGCGGAGCAGCCGGGTGGAGCAGCTGGTCAGGCGGGCTCTCGAACGTGGAGCGGCTTCGTGAGGTACGAGACGGCCGCCGCGTTCCGGCAAGCCCTCGAGCAGCGACTGCTCGCCCGCTCACGAGACACCGGCGAGTCGCTGGTGCGGCTGAGGAAGACCGTGGTGTTCGATCGCTTCCTCGCGCGCCTTGTCGTGGCCGCCCCAGGACGCTGGGTCCTCAAAGGCTCCCTCGCGCTCGACTTCCGCCTCGGCGACCGGGGCCGAACCACCAAGGACATCGACCTGGTTCGACGCGACGACGAGGAGTCGGCCACCGCCGATCTCATCGCCGCCCAGCACGTCGACCTCGGGGACTTTTTGGCGTTGTCGGCGCGGAAGGCGCCGACGCCGGACGATGCGGACGGTGGTGGTCTCCGCTATCGGATCAGAGCTGAGCTCGCGGCACGCCTGTTCGAGGAGGTCCTGGTCGACGTGGGCTTCTCGGATCCCCTCGGCTGGCAGCCCGACCGGCTGAGCGGACCGGATCTCCTCGCCTTCGCCGGGCTCGCGCCGGTACAGGTGCCTGCCCTCGCCCTGGAGCAGCAGGTCGCCGAGAAGGTCCACGCCTACACGCGCACCTACGGGCGAGGCGAGCCGAGCAGCAGGGTGAAGGATCTGGTCGACCTCGTCCTCGTTGCGAGTTTCCTCGCCCTCGAGGCCAGCCGCCTCCGTCGTGCGCTCGTTGTGACCTTTCAGGACCGGGGCCTGCAGCAGCTGCCTGCAACCTTCCCTCCCCCACCCTCGGACTGGGCGGTGGCGTTCCGAAGGCATGCCGCCGAGGTCGGCATCGATCCCGACCTCCAGACCGCCCATGCAACGGTGGCCGCACTCCTCGATCCAGTGCTCGGCGGAGTTGCCACCGGGCGATGGGGCCCCGGGACACAGCAGTGGCGCGAGGACGGCGCCTGAGCGTCCGGATGTCGGGATACTCATGCGTCGAGGATCGCGGTGGCAAGGGTTTCGGCGACGTGTGCATCTCGGCCGGGCAGGACGTGGCTGTAGATGTCGAGCGTGACACCGATGCTGGCGTGGCCGAGCCGTTCACTGATCACCTTACGGTTCAGTGGGTGTGTGCGACAGTGGGTTCCGCGGCATGCTGTCATTCGCCTTCGCCGCCGCGATGGGACGGCATGTCGGCCAACGAACGACTGACGGTGCATGAGAACGTTCCGCCGCCGAGGCTGCGCCCGGGCGTCGGGCGGGTGTGCGGCTTCGTCGCGCTGACGTTCGCGTTGACGTGGGGACTGTGGATCCCGGTCCTGTTGGCGGACCCGGACGCGGGTCCGTGGGCGCTGGTGCTCGGCGGGTTCGGTCCTGCGCTCGCGGCGGCTGTCATGGTGCGCGTCGGGGGTGGGAAGGTCTGGTCGTGGCTGCGCAGCATCGTGGTGTTCCGCGTGCCGGCGAGCCGCTACGCGGCCGCGGTGGGGATCCCGCTGGCGTTCGTCGTGATCCAGTTGGCGGCCGCTGCGGCGACGGGCACTCCGGTGGCGTTCGGTGATCTGCCGATGGCACTGCTCGGGTTCGTGGCCGTGTTCGTCCTGGTCGCGCTCGTCGGCGGCGGGCAGGAGGAGTTCGGGTGGCGCGGATGGCTGCAGCCGGCTCTGCAGGAACGGTGGACGCCGCTGGGTGTGGGGGTGACGGTCGGGATCGTCTGGGCTGCGTGGCATGCGCCGCTGTTCTGGCTCTACCCGGCCTACGAGAGCGTGGTGGCCGTGTTCTACGTCCCAACGATCGTGGCGTTGTCGGTCATCATCGCGTTCCTGTGGAACCGGTCACGTCAGAGCGTCGTCATCGCGATCGCGATGCACGCCAGCTTCAACGCGTCAAACGAGCTGTTCACGGTGGGTGAGCAGGCGACGTCGTCCGACGTGCAGTTCGTGGCTCAGGTCGTGCTCGCCATCGCCACGGTCGGCGTCGCGGTCGCCCTGGCCATCAGACACGGCCGACAGCTGGGCCGTCCCGTACACGACACGGCTCCGCTCGAGCAGACCTGAGCTGGGTTCCACTGTCGGCCGCCGGCAAAGGTGCCGGCAAGAATCGCGCTCAGGACGGAGGTCAAGTCCTGAGCGTCCTGTAAACGGCGGGGTGGCGTGAGCCCTCACACCGCGGGTCTCTGCTTCATGTTGCTGGTCTTGGTGGCGGCGGGCGGATCGAGTCCGAGGTCGGCGCGGAGCAGTCGCAGCTGGTGTCGTTCGACGTCGGTGACCGAGATGCGCGACCAACGGTCCGCACAAGGGATCAGGGTCGCGAACACGAGCTTCATCGCGGAGCGTTCGTCGGTAAGCCTGGGGATGACCTTGGTGCGGCGGCGCTCTTCGACGAACGACCGAAAACCGCCAGGTTGGTGGTGAGAACCGTGATGCGGGCGCCGCGCGACTTCGACCGGATGATCCTGCCCAACTACAAGCGCATCGTCGAGGCACGGGCGCAGTCCTGAACCGTGTCAGTCGGGGGTCGGCTCGACGGGCGGTGTCCCGTGGGTGTGGAAGGACTCGATGGTCTTAAGCCCCCATGCCTGGCCCTTGGCCCGCTCGGCCTCGGACCAGCTGATCAGCGGCGCGTCGGGTG
>CAZSQF010000100.1:0-9287 GCA_964608935.1 uncultured Actinomycetota bacterium
CTGGGTCGGCAACGCCAAGCAGGCGGCCCACTACTACCGGACCGCCTTCGGGTTCCGGCTGGTCGGCTACGCCGGGCCCGAGACCGGAGTGACCGACCGCGCCTCCTACGTGCTCGAGCAGCGCAGCATCCGGTTCGTGCTCACCTGCGGCCTGCATCCCGATCACGAGATCGTGCGCCACCACGCGGTGCACGGTGACGGCGTCCGCGACGTCGCCTTCGAGGTCCCCGACGCCGCCGAGGCGTTCGCCGTGGCCACCGACCGCGGCGCGGTGCCCCTCCGTGAGCCCGAGGTGCTCGCGGACGACGACGGCAAGCTGACGGTGGCGGCCATCCGCGCCTACGGCGACACGATCCACTCATTCGTCGAGCGCACCGACCACGCCGGGGTGTACCGGCCCGGCTACGTGCCCGTCGACGACGATCCGGCCGCGTCCGCGCTCGGCCTGTCGAGCGTCGACCACGTCGTCGGCAACGTGCCGATCGGCGAGATGGACGCCTGGGCGGCCTTCTACGAGCAGGTCCTCGGGCTGTCGCAGTTCCACCACTTCTCGGACGAGGACATCTCCACCGAGTACACGGCGCTGATGTCGCGGGTGCTGTGGGACGGTGTCGGGCACATCAAGCTCCCGATCAACGAACCGGCCCAGAGCCACAAGAAATCCCAGATCGAGGAGTTCCTGGACTACTACGGCGGCCCGGGGGTCCAGCACCTGGCGCTGTCGACCGGGGACATCGTCGCCACGGTCCGCCACCTGCGGGCCAACGGCGTGCAGCTGCTCGAGGTCCCCGCGGACTACTACGAGCAGGCCAAGGTCCGGGTCGGCGACGTCGACGAGTCGTGGGACGACCTGGCCGAGCTCGGGATCCTCGTCGACCGCGACGACGAGGGCTACCTGCTCCAGATCTTCACCGAGCCGGTGGGTGACCGGCCGACACTGTTCTACGAGATCATCCAGCGGCACGGCGCCACCGGCTTCGGGATCGGCAACTTCCAGGCCCTGTTCGAGGCGCTCGAGCGGGCCCAGCGGCGGCGAGGCAACCTCTAGACGGGCGGGACCCGGTCGAGGTGGATGTCGAACCAGTCGCGGTAGGCGGCCAGCAGCGCGTCGTCCCGCTCGAGCACGTGCTCGGCGCGGTCGCCGTCCTCGGTCACGATGAGCCGGCGACCGGACAGCGTGACCCGGCCGGCGTCGGTGCGCCGGGTGCAGATCGTGTCCCGGGTGAAGGGTGAGTCGGGCGAGGTGCGGTGCCACCAGCAGGTGGGGACGAAGTCGCGCAGGCGCCGCGCCCGAGGCTCCATCCGGTAGCGGGGCTCACCCGCACGGCGCAGGTCGATGGCGCCGTCCCCGCTCGGGACGACGTCGACCGCCCCCATCGGGTCCGGGACGGGCTCCTGCGAGTCGAGACGGATGGGCCGCAGCGGACTGTCCCCGAAGCCGACGTCGGCGAGCCAGGCCGCGCCGGCGGCGTCGGCCGGGCAGCGGACGACGAGGGCGAGGTGGTCCAGCGGGGCGCTGAGCCGACCCGGCTCGACGAACACGCCGGCGGCGCGCAGCTCGACCTCGAAGCCCAGCGACTCGAGGAGCGTGGCGAACGCCCCGTTCAGCTCGTAGCAGAAGCCGCCGCGGCGCCGGTCGGTGAGCTTGTCGACGAGCCGCGGCGGGTCGAGCTCGATCGGCTCGTCGAGGTGGATGCTCAGGTTCTCGAACGGGATCCGGTGCAGGTGTGCCACGTGCAGGTCGATCAGCGCGTCGGCGGTCGGCGCCGCGGGCTCGGCCACCGCGAGCCGGTCGAGGTAGGCAGCGCGCTGGTCGGCGTGCACCGTCTGCTCCTGGGACAGGCCGTCACGATAGGCCAACGGCGTCCCCGCCCGAAGCGGGACAGGTGGGCGGACCGCTAGCCTCCGGCACGGTCCTCGCGGCTCCACGGCCGCTTCCCCCGGGGACGACGGCCCGGATCGTGCGCTCCGGGCGAACGGGAGGCAGCCGGTGCAACGAGTGTCGTGGGACGACTACTTCCTGGAGCTGGCACGCACGACGTCGACGCGAGCCACCTGCTCCCGGCGCAAGCACGGGGCCGTGATCGTCAAGGACCGCCGCATCGTGTCCACCGGCTACAACGGGGGTCCGTCGGGCTACCCGCACTGCGAGGACGGCGCCTGCCCACGCGCCACCTCGCCGGCCCCGCAGGGCCGCGACTACGAGCGTTGCATCGCGATCCACGCGGAGGCCAACGCGCTGCTGTTCTCGTCGCCCGAGCAGCGCGACGGCGCGTCGCTGTTCTGCACCGGTGCCCCCTGCTTCGGGTGCGCCAAGCTGATCGCCAACTCCGGCGTGAGCGAGGTGGTCGCAGCCGGCGGTCGCTACGACGGCTGGGACGAGGTGCGCGACTTCCTGCGCACCGCCGGGGTGCGCGTGCGCGTGCTGGACGGGCTCGAGGGCGTCCCCGTGCTCGACCTCACCGCCGAGGGATAGCCCCGAAAAGCGGCGTCCCCCCGGTGGGAGAGCCGGGGGGACGTCAGATCGCTCGGGGGCCGGACCGGCAGGATGCTGGATGGGGAGAGAGCATCCGGCGGTCGAGCCGCCAGGTGGGAGAGGGCGCTGGTCCGTCCTACCCGAGCGGCGCGCGGAGACATCAGTGGGAGAGGGAGCGAGGGGTCTCCGCGCGGGTCTGTAGTTGTCTGGTGCTGCCCCCCGGACGGGGCACCGGAGTTGGATCGCAACTCCCGGTGTTCCCATGCCGGTTGGCTTGCTGTTCGGTAGAGTATCACCGGATATGCACCGGTCCAACCCTCACGACCCCGAGATTGGACTACTATTGGAGGCTCCAATTCGTGAGAGTGGCCCGCATCTCGCGTCGCTGCTCGCGGCGGGGCTCCACGGCGACGGCCCGCTGTACCGACAGCTGGCCGACAGCCTCAAGCTCGCCATCGACCGCGGCGAGGTGCCGCTCGGCACGGTCCTGCCGCCCGAGCGATCGCTCGCACGCGCCCTGTCGGTCAGCCGTGCGACGGTGGTGTCCGCCTACGACCGGCTCAAGGGCGAGGGCTGGCTCGAGAGCCGGCAGGGGTCGGGGACCTGGGTGCGCCGGCCCGACGGCGGGGACACCGGCGGCGTCGACGCCGTGGCCACGGCGCGCCTGTTCCTGTCGGACGACAAGGCCGACCAGCGCAGCGGACCCGGCGAGCGGGCCGTCGACGAGCAGGACGACGTGATCGAGCTGTCGGTCGCCGCGGTGACCGGCTCCGCTGCGGTGACCCGGATCCTCGCGTCGCTGACCGAGGACGACATCGCACCGTTGACCGCCCACCACGGGTACGTCCCACACGGCCTGCGAGCGCTGCGTGAGGCGGTGGCCCGCCGCTTCCACACGGTCGGGCTGCCCACCACCGAGGACCAGATGGTGGTGACCACGGGGGCGCACCAGGCGATCTCGCTCGTGGCGCGACAGACGTTGCACGCCCACGACCCGGTGCTGGTCGAAAGCCCCACGTTCCCCGGCGCGCTGGACATCTTCCGACGGTTCGGCGCCCGCAGCGTTCCGCTCCCCGTCGACGACCACGGGGCACGCACGGACGTGCTCGCCGAGCTCATCGCCCAGACCGAGCCCAAGCTCATCTACCTCGCGCCCCATTTCCACAACCCCACCGGGGCGGTCATGCCCGTCGAGCGCCGCCGCGAGGTCGGCCGACTCGCGGCGGAGGCCGGGATCGTGGTCATCGAGGACCTGAGCCTCGCCGAGGTCGCGCTCGACGACGTCGCCCTGCCACCCCCGATCGCGGCCGTCGCGCCCGAAGCGACGGTGCACACGATCGGGTCGATGGCGAAGCTGTTCTGGGCCGGGCTGCGCGTCGGATGGGTGCGCTCACCCGAGGACTGGGCGGTGCGGATGCTGGCCACCAAGACCGTCGCCGACCTCGGCTCGCCGCTGGTGAGCCAGCTGCTCGCGGTCCGGCTGCTCGAACACAGCGACGAGATCCTCGCCGAACGACGCACCGAGCTCGTCGCCCGACGCGACCTGTTGTGCGACCTGCTGGCCGAGCAGCTGCCGGACTGGCGCTGGCGCCGACCCGCCGGTGGGCTGTCGGTGTGGGCGACGCTGCCCCACGGCAACGCCGACGAGTTCGCCGAGGCCGCTCTGCGCGCGGGCGTGGCCCTGGTCCCGGGACCGGCGCTGTCGGTCGACGAGGGCAACCGCCGTGCGGTCCGGCTGGTCTTCGCCCGCCCCGAGCCGGTGCTGCGCGAAGGCGTGCGACGGCTCGCGGCTGCCTGGGCCGGCTACGCACCGGCGAGCTCCCGGTCGGCGGCACGCCTGCTGGTGTGACCGGCGCCCCGCCGCCCCCTACCCGAAGCGCTCGATCCCCTGGATCAGCAGGGCGACGGCGAACAGGAACGCGAGCAGCCACGCCCCCAGCTTGAGCATGAACACGACCTCCCGGGCCACGCCCCGCGCCGTCGGCAAGGCCTTGAGCCGCAGACCGCAGTCGCACAGGCCGTCGTCGAGGTAGACCGCGTGCCGTTCGTCGCACGCGAACCGGGGCCGCAGCTCGAGGTCGTAGCCGCAGCCGTCGCACACTGCCGCCCGGCGTGCCGAACGCCTCCGACACCTCGGGCACTGCCGCGCCTGGAGTCGATCCACCGTGACGAACCCCGCGGCCAGACCGACGAGCCCGCCGTAGACGATCGATGCGCCGAGGAGGTCGACCGCCGATGCCCCCGTGAGCACGGCCACAGGCAGCAGCACCAGCGCGGCGACGCCGACGGGGGCGAGCGCGGCGAGCACGACGACCCGCCGCTCGCGCCCGGTCAATGGCGCGTGGCGGGTGACCCGCTGGGGGCCGTCGTCGGGCGTTTCGGACACGGACACCTCGGCCCCGGGTCGGCTGGGGACGGGCCGAGGGTAGGGCCATCGGCGCTCGGGCCGTCCAGCCGCGCCAGTAGGCTGCGCCGGGCGTCCCGACCCGAGGATCGACGTGACGGTCCACCCCCACCTCGACGACGACGGCATCCTGACCGTGACGCTCGACGACGGTGACAAGAATGCACTCGTGCCCGACACCTTCGACGCGCTCGTCCGGGCCCTCGACGACCACGCCGACGCGCGCGCGGTCGTGCTCACGGGCCGCGAGGGCGTGCTGACCGCCGGCCTGGACCTCAAGTGGATGGCCGCCAACGGGCGCGACGGCACCCACCGGCTGCTGGTCGGGTTCGGCGCCTGCCTGATGCGGTGGTGGACCGACCCCCGACCCACCGTGTGTGCCGCACCGGGACACGCCATCGCCGCCGGCACGATGCTGGCGATGGCGTGCGACCACGCCGTGGCGGCCGAGGTCGGATGGTGGGGGCTGCTCGAGACCCAGATCGACTACGAGCTGCCCGAGTTCGGGATCGTCCTCGCACGGGCGAACGTCCGCAGCGATCGGGTCGAGGACCTGCTGCTGCCCGGCGAACGCGTTGACGCCGCCACCGCGGTCGAGGTCGGCTTCGCCGACGAGCTGGCGCCACCCGACGCCGTCGCCGACCGTGCCCGCGCACACGCCCTGGAGCTGGCCGAGCTGCCGTCTCGCGCCTACGCCGGCACCAAGCGCCGGCTCCGCGGTGCCGCGGCCGCCGGGGTGCTGGACCGGCTCGAGGACGACATCGCCGCGTTGACCGCCCACCTGTAGACCCGGTCGCGGCAGCGACGTCATCCACCGACTCCTACGCTGGCGGCAGCGAGCGAGGAGCGGACGACGTGGGCGAGGTCCACTGGCGGGAGTTGTACCACGAGGTCGTGGACCCCGGGCTGTGCACCGGCTGCGCCGCGTGCGTGATGGCCTGCCCGCGGGACGTGCTGGGCTACACCGATGACTACTACCCGGTCCAGATCGGGGAGTCGATGGCGCACGACCAGTGCGTCATCGGGGACCGCGGCTGCGACATCTGCACCCGCGCCTGCCCGCGCTTCCGGGCATGGGAGTCCGAGCTCGACCTCGAGCTGTTCGGCCGGGAGCGCGACCCGGACACGGAGGTGGCGGGCCAGGCCCGCTCGATCCTGCTGACCCGGGCCACCGAGGCGGGCACCGCCGAGATCGGCCAGGACGGGGGGCTCGTGTCGGCACTGCTCATCTGGGGGCTCGAGACCGACCGGATCGACGGTGCGCTGACCTCCGAGATCGCCGACACCGGCCGCGGCCCGTTCGACGCGACCCCGACCGTGGTCACCGACCGGGAGGGCGTGCTCGCGACGGCCGGCTCCCGCTACACGTACTCGGCCAACCCGCTGGCCATGGCCGACGCCGAAGCGCTCGGCCTGAAGCAGCTCGCGCTGGTCGGCATGTCCTGCCAGGCGTCGATCAACGGCACGCTGCCGGCGCGGAAGGTCAACAAGTACAAGCGCAAGATCGCGCTCACGATCGGTCTGCTGTGCTCGAAGACCTTCACCTATGAAGGCCAGCAGCAGGTGCTGGCCGACCACGGCATCGACATCACCGACGTGGTCAAGGTCAACGTGAAGGGCCGCTACCAGGTGTGGACCCGCGACGGGAGCTATCACGAGATCCCGCTCAAGGAGCTGCATCCCCACACCCGTCCGGGCTGCCGGCTGTGCCCCGACTTCGCCGCCGAGCACGCCGACATCTCCTGCGGCGGGATCGGCGCCGACGACGCCTGGACGCTCACGATCGTGCGCACGGCCCGGGGCGAGGAGTGGATCCAGGGGCTCATCGACGCGGACCTGATCGAGGCCCGGCCGGGCGAGACCGACGAGGTCGCCATGAGCCTGCTCACCAGGCTGTCCACGGTGTCACGCAAGCGCTGGCCGGCCGAGGTGCTGCCCGACGCGCACGGGCTGCCACGACGGCTCCCGGTGGTGGACTAACCGCCGCGCCGCCAGGTGATCCGGACCTCCATGCCGCCGTCGTCTCCGGGTGCGGGGTGCTCCAGCGCGATCTGCTCGAGCCCCGCCGAGCGGTAGGCGGCGAGCTCGCTCGGCGCCTGTGCCCACGGGGGCCCGTTCCAGCCGGCGGCGACCTCCGGCGAGACTGCCATGAGCGTCACGACGAGGACGGCGCCGCCGGGGGCAGCCAGCGTCCCGATCGCCTGCATGGCGGCTTCGCGGACGACGCCCGGCAGCGACTGGACCGTGCGGATCTCGACCACCAGGTCCGCCCGGCCGACGAGGTCGTCAGGCAGCGCGAGCAGGTCGACGACCCGCCACGTGACGTCGACGTCGGGGAAGCGTCGCCGCGCCCAGGCGATCGCCGAGGGGGCGACATCGAAGGCGGTCACCTCGAAGCCACGGCGGGCCAGCTCGGCCGCGTCGTCGCCCAGCCCACATCCGACCACGACCGCCCGGCGGCCCGGAACGGCCACGGCGGGGTCGTCGAGCCAGTCGACAAGGTAGGGATGCGGCGTCGCATGGGCCCACGGGACCGCGGTCGCGTCGCCGTCCGCCGCCGCGTACAGCGGCTCGAACCAGCCGACCGGATCCCCGCGATCGAGGTGGTCGTCGACCAGGGCCCGCGGCGTGGGCGGCCGTCGCCCCTCGGGGGTCATCGGGCCCTCGCGGGCGTCAGGCGACCTCGTAGGTCGCGATCTTTGGATGGTCGGGGCTGATGGTGCCGACGTTCGATGCCCCGCCGGGGGACCCGAGCCCGGTCACCGCAGGCTCGAAGAACTCGGCGTTGACGGCGGTGAACGCCTCCCATTCGGGCGGGACGTCCTCGGCGTAGAAGATGGCCTCGACGGGACAGGCAGGCTCACAGGCAGCGCAGTCGATGCACTCCGTGGGGTGGATGTAGAGCATCCGCTCCCCCTCGTAGATGCAATCGACCGGGCACTCCTGGACGCAGGCGCTGTCCTTGACGTCGATGCAGGGCTCGGCGATGACGTAGGTCACGGCAGCTCCTCCTCGGCGCTTCTCACCACCGGGCCACTGCCCACCGGGCGAGGCGGTGCACGGGGCCGACGAGTCTACCGACGCGCCGCCGCCCCCCGCGAGCGACGGGCTACGCCTCCCAGTCGGCGACCACGGGGTGGTCCTTGTCGACCGCGCCGACGCCGGCCGCCCCGCCGGGCGAGCCGAGCCCGGTCACGTCGTCGTTGAAGAACTCGGCGTTGATCGGGGTGAACTGCTGCCACTCGTCGGGCACGTCGTCCTCGTAGAAGATGGCCTCGACCGGGCAGACGGGCTCGCAGGCACCGCAGTCGATGCACTCCTCGGGGTGGATGTAGAGCATGCGGCCACCCTCGTAGATGCAATCGACCGGGCATTCCTCGACGCAGGCCTTGTCCTTCACGTCGATGCAGGGCTCGGCGATGGTGTATGTCACCCGTCGACCTCCTCGTCCTTCCTGGACCACCACGGTACGGGCTTTACGACCGGCGTACCTAACGCGGGCGCAGCACGCCACGTCCGGGCCGAACCCTACCCCGGTTCCACGGCACCGTTCACGCACCGGTCACGGGGCTGGCCTACGCTCGTGGTTCGACCCCCTCGCACGCCGCTGGTCGCAAGGAGGCCGCGTGGACGACGTCGCGGCACCGGCCGTCGCCGATCCGGCGGCGGACGGACGGCTCGCGCCCGGCCGGCCGGCCGATGCCCACCGTCGGGAGAGCACGCTCGGCATCCTCGACTACCACCCTGCGGCCGCCGACGGGGCCGTGCGCTATCTCAACCGCGAGCTGTCCTGGCTCCAGTTCAACGAGCGGGTGCTGGCGCTGGCCGAGGACGCCGAGCTGCCCCTCCTCGAACGCGCGAAGTTCCTGGCCATCTTCACCGACAACCTCGACGAGTTCTTCCAGGTCCGCGTCGCGGGGCTGAAGGAACAGGTCGCGGCGGACGTGACGGGCTCGGGCGCGGACGGCATGAGCCCGATCGACCAGCTGCGAGCCATCTCGGAGCTGGTGGCGGCGCTCGCCCACCGGCACGCGCACCTGTTCTGCGACGAGGTCGTGCACGGTCTTCGCGACGAGGGCATCCGCTTCGCTGACTGGGGCGAGCTCGATGACGACGACCGACGCCATCTCGTCGACGTGTTCGAGCAGCAGGTCTTTCCCGTGCTGACCCCGCTCGCCGTCGACCCGGCCCATCCGTTCCCCTACATCTCCAACCTGTCGCTCAACCTCGCGGTCCTGGTCCGCGATCCCGAGGACGGCGACGTCAGGTTCGCCCGGGTCAAGGTGCCGCCGGTCCTGCCGCGGTTCTTCGCCCTGCCCGGCCCGGCCGGCGCCGAGGACACCGACGGCGAGCGCTTCGTGCCGCTCGAGCAGGTCATCGCCGCCCACCTCGACCGGCTCTTCCCCG
>CAZSQF010000101.1:0-9207 GCA_964608935.1 uncultured Actinomycetota bacterium
CTCGGAGAAGGCGTTGGCCAGCTCGCGGCCCGTGATGATCGGCTCGAACCGCTCGGTGACGTGGGGCTCGGAGCGGTGGCGGCGGGCCAGCGGGGACACCTCGACCGGGTAGTCGATCACGAAGGTCGGATCCCACAGCTCGTGCTCGACCAGCGCCTCGTACAGCTCGAGCACGAGCTTGCCGGTCCCCCAGGACGCGTCCCATTCGACCCCGTGGGCGTCGCAGACGGCGCGCACCGACTCCACCGGGTCGTCGTATGCAAGGGTCGCGTCGCCGGTGGCATCGCGCACTAGGTCGAGCATCGGCACGCGCGGGAACTCGCCCTCGAGGGACACCTCCCGGCCCTGGAAGCTCACATCGAGCCGGCCGACCGCCGCCGTCGCCGCGCGCCGCACGAGCGCCTCGGTCAGGTCCATGACGTCGTGGTAGTCGTCGTAGGCGGCGTAGGACTCGAGCATCGTGAACTCGGGGTTGTGGCGCGGGCTCATGCCCTCGTTGCGGAAGTTGCGGTTGATCTCGTAGACGCGCGACATCCCGCCGGCGACCAGCCGCTTGAGGTAGAGCTCGGGGGCGATGCGAAGGTACAGGTCGACGTCCAACGTGTTGTGGTGGGTCACGAAGGGCTTGGCGGCCGCGCCGCCCGGGATCGGATGCAGCATCGGGGTCTCGACCTCGACGAAGCCGCGTTCGTCCATCTCCGCACGCAGCGCCTGCACCACCCGCGAGCGGATCTCGAACGGCCGTCGCGCATCGGGGTTGACGGCGAGGTCGAGCTCGCGCTGACGGAAGCGGATCTCGACGTCGGCCAGCCCGTGCCACTTGTCCGGCAGCGGTCGCAACCCCTTGCCGAGCAGGGTCAGGGTCGCGGGCCGGACCGACAGCTCGCCCGTCTTCGACGCCATGACCTCGCCGCTCGCACCAACCCAGTCGCCGGCGTCGAGCAGCTCCATCAGCTCCCGGCTCGCGTCGTCCAGGGCGGCCAGGGGGCACAACAGCTGGATGTCGGCACCGTCCTCGCGCACGACGAGGAAGCGCAGCCGGCCCATCTCCCGCTTGGCGACGACCCGACCGGCGACCGTCACCTCGTCGCCGGTCTCGGTGCCCGCCTCCAGTCCTGCGTAGCGGTCACGGATCTCGGCGACGGTGTAGGTCGGCCGGAAGCGCACCGGGTAGGGCTCGATGCCGGCGTCGCGCAGCGCTGCCAGCTTGGCGCGGCGGGTCGCGATGATCTCGGCCAGCTTGGAGTCCTCCGGGGCTCCGTCCGCGGGCGGCGGCTGGTCGTCGTTCACGTGGGTCTTTCCGATGGGCGCTCGAGGCGGTTGCCGCAGGCCGAACCGTAGCCGCACGTGGGCCGCGGCCCGCCGCCCGCGACCCGCGGTCACGCGGCGGCGTTGCGCTCCCACACGATGCGCAGGCCCTTGAGCGTGAGCCACGGGTCGTGGTGGTCGAGCGTCTCGCACGCCTCGCGCACCGCGCGGGCCAGCCCACCGGTCGCGACCGTGGTCACGCCGGGCCCGAGCTCCTTCGCGATCCGCGACACGACCCCGTCGACCTGGCCGGCGAAGCCGTAGACGATGCCCGACTGCAGCGCCGTGACCGTCGAACGGCCGATCGGCGACGGCGGCGCCACCGTCTCGACCTTCGGCAGCCGGGCCGTGCGCTCCACCAGCGCCTCGGTCGCGGTGTGGACCCCCGGGGCGATCGCGCCGCCGACGAAGGCACCGTCGTGGCTTACCGCGTCGAAGCTCGTGGCGGTGCCGAAGTCCACCACGATCGTCGGCCCCCCGTACAGCGCGTGCGCCGCGACCGCGTTCGCGATCCGGTCGGCACCGATCTCGCGCGGGTGGTCGTGACGCAGCACGATCCCGGTCTTGACCCCCGGCTCCACGATCACCGGCGGGAACGGGAAGTAGCGCTCGCACATCTCGCGGAAGGTCTCGGTCACGGTCGGCACGACGCTGCCCATGACCACGCCGTGGACGTTGTGGGAGAAGTCGAGACCGGCGAAGCCGAGCAGGCCCGAGAACAGCAGGGCCAGCTCGTCGGGTGTCCGCTCCGCGGCGGTCGACAGCCGCCAGTGCTGGACCAGGTCGTGGTCCTGGAACACACCGACGACGGTGTTGGAGTTGCCGATGTCGACCGCCAGCAGCACGTCGTGCCTCCTCGTCGCGCCGGCCTCGTCTCGCCGGCCTCGTCTCGCCGGCCGGGGCTAGTCCCGGCGGCCGTCGACCACCACGTCGAGCGCCACGTCGAGCTGTGGCGCCGAGTGGGTCAGCGCGCCGACCGCCAGCCGGTCGACCCCCAGCTCGGCGTAGCCCCTGGCCGTGTCCAGCTGGATCGTCCCCGAGGACTCGAGCAGCACGCGCCCGTGCTGGGGCTCGAGCTCACGGACGCGGGCGACGACCGCGCGGGTGGTGTCCGGGTCGAGGTTGTCGAGGAGCAGGTCACGCGCGCCGGCGCGCACCGCCGCCTCCGCCTCCTCGAGCGAGGTCACCTCGACCTGCACGTGCCGGCCGCCGGCGCGGGCCAGCGCACGCCTCGTCGCGGCCTCGAGCGACCCGGCCGCGGCCACGTGGTTGTCCTTGACCAGCAGTGCGTCCCACAGCCCGACCCGGTGGTTGACGCCACCGCCGGCGCGGACCGCGGCCTTCTCGAGCAGCCGCAGACCGGGCGTCGTCTTGCGCGTGTCCCGGATCACACACCGGGTGCCCGCGATCGCGTCGACGAACGCCCGGGTCCGGGTGGCGATCCCCGACAGGTGCGTGACGAAGTTCAGGGCGGTGCGCTCGCCCGTGAGGATGGCCCGCAACGGTCCGGCGACCGCGCCGAGCCGCTGCCCGGCGTCGAGCACCGCGCCGTCGCCGACGTCGAGCGCCACCGTGACCCGCGGGTCGATGAGGTCGTACACCACCGCCACCAGCGTGGTCCCGGCCGCGACCCCGGCGGCACGCGCCACGAGCTCGGCCCGGCCGAAGCGGTCCGCGGGGACGGTCGCGTCGCTCGTCACGTCGCCGACCTCGCCGAGGTCCTCCTCCAGCGCCCGTCGTGCGGCGGCCTGCGCGGCCGCCGCGAGCTCGACGGGGTCGAGGTGGACGTCACCCGGATCGGTGCCGGGCGCCCGGTCAGGCGAGGACACCGGCCGGCTCACCCGGGATGCGCACGGCACCGACGCGCCGACGCTCCCGCGCCGTCGTGATGGGCCGCATACGTGCCTCCCGTGCCCGTGTGGCGCGCCGGTCGCGGCACGTGCGGGTCATCTGCCGTCGACCGCCGTGGCGTCGAGCAGGCGCTGCTCGTCGTCGAGATCGCCGACCTCGACGTTGTCGATGAGCCGGACCGGACCCACCTGCGCGGCGACGGCGACCAGGACGGTCCCCTCCCAGGCAGCCGCGCCGGCCTCCGCGAACGTGTGCGGATCCACCGCCGCGACGTAGTCCACCGCGACGCCCTCGGTGCCGGCGAGCGTAGCCGCGGCTGCCTCGCGGAGAGCCGTCGGCCGCAGCGGGCGTCCCGCGGCCCGATCGGCCCGTGCCGCCTCGACCGCGGCCCGCAGCGCCCGCGACAGGCCGGACGCCGCGACGCGCTCCTCGGGGGACAGGCGCTGGTTGCGGCTGGACAGCGCGACCCCGTCGGGCTCACGCACGGTCGGGCCCGCCACGATGTCGACCGGGACGTCGAGGTCGGCGACCAGTCGGCGGATGACCTCGAGCTGCTGGAAGTCCTTGCGCCCGAACACCGCCACGTCGGGTGCGACGATGTGCAGCAGCTTGGTCACGATCGTGGCGACGGCGTCGAAGTGGCCGGGTCGCGACACGCCCTCGAGCGGGTCGGTCAGCTCGCCGACGTGGACGGTCGTGACCAGCCCGCGCGGGTAGAGGTCGGCGACCGACGGCGCGAACACGACCGCCGGCGCGGCGTCCCCCAGGTCGGCCAGCGCTGCCAGGTCGGCGTCGAGGTCGCGCGGATAGGCAGCCAGGTCGTCGACGTGCTCGAACTGGGTCGGGTTGACGAACACGCTCACGACGACCGCATCGGCCCGCTCCGCGGCCAGGCGCACCAGCGACAGGTGCCCCTCGTGGAGGGCCCCCATCGTCGGCACCAGCCCGATCCGCCGGCCCGTGCCCCGGTGGCCGTCGACGGCGGCGCGAACTGCATCGATGGTCGACACCTGCTCCACGGCCGTCGTCACTTCTCTCGTCACCTCTCTCATCGCCTCAACTGGCCGGCGCGAACAGCCCGGCGAGCGCCTCGGCGGTGGCGGGTGGCAGCTCCGCCCGGACCTGTGCGAGGGTCACCATCCCCAGGGCACGGTAGGCGGACGCGAGCTCGGGCAGGTCCGCGTCGAGCAGCGCGAGGTGGCGCTCGACCGTCCCGACGTCACCGCGCGCGATCGGGCCGGTCAGGGCCGTCGCACCCCGCTCCAGCACGTTGTCGACGCTGGCCGCGACCAGCGGGCCGAGGAACGCCGACGGGTCGTCGATCCGGGCGGTCAACAGCAGCTGGCGGGCCACGGCCAGGGCGGCGCCGACGGCGTTGGAGCCGACCGCCAGCCCGGCGTGGTACAGCCCGCGCGCGGCATCGGGCACGTCGTGGGCGTCGCCGCCGAGATCGGCTACGAGCTCGTGCGCCCACGGCCGGTCGTCGGCGTGGGCGGTGACGCCCCAGGCCGTGCCGATCAGGACGTCCGGGTCCGTGCTGCCGATCGGCACGGTCATGGCCGGGTGGCAGGCGGCGGTCCGGGCGCCGGCGAGCGCGGCACGGCGCAGTGCGTCGAGCCCGCGCGAGCCGGCGACGTGGACGACGTGCTGGCCGTCGCGGAACGCGTCGGCGAGCGCCAGCTCGGTGGCGACCGGCTCGATGGCGTCGTCGGGAACGGTCACGAGCACCAGCTCGCCGCGCCGCGCGGCGTCGGCCACGCCATCGGCCGCCCGGACGCCGGCCACGAGGCTCGTCAGGCGCTCACGCGACCGCGCCGAGCCCCCGCCGACGGCGACCACCCGGTGGCCCGCACGAGAACAGGCGACCGCGAGCAGCGTGCCGACACGCCCGGGTCCGACGATCGCGACGTCGGTCATGCTCGTCCGCCCTGCCCGGTGTCCGGGCCATCGTCCGCCGGACCGGCTGCCGGACCGTCGGGCGGGTCGGCGCCGTGCTCGCGTGCCACCGGCTCGGCGCCGGGCCTGGTGAAGCTCGCCGGCGGCGCGAACGGGCCTTCGGGGCGCGGCAGCCGGTGGGTGGGCACCTCGTCGAGCCGGACGACGAGGTCGATGCCTTCGACGGGCGCGAGCCCGGCGAGCAGCGCCGTGAGCCGTCTGCCGTCGGGCAGCGTCCCGCCCGGCAGCACCTCGAGCAGCGGCACGAGCACGAACGCCCGCTCGCTCAACCGCGGGTGGGGCAGCACCAGGTCGGGAGTGTCGATGTCGAGGTCGCCGAACAGCAGCAGGTCGATATCGAGCGCCCGCGGTCCCCAACGCTGCTCCTGCCCCCGGTCGCGGCCGAAGGCTGCCTCGACGAGCTGTGTCTCGGCGAGCAGGTCGTGGGGGGCGAGGGTGGTGAGAACCTTGACCGCGAGGTTGTAGAACGGCTCCTGCTCGATGCCGCCCTCGTCCGGGGGCGGCCACGGCGCGGTCTCGTAGACCCCCGAGACGTCGTCGACCACGACCCCGTCGACGTCGTCGAGGGCGTAGACCGCCGCGGTCAGTGTCTCGAGCCGGTCGCCGACGTTGGTGCCGAGCCCGAGAAACGCGGGCGTGCTCACCCGTCACCCTTCCGTGGCGGGTTCACGCGCGGGTTCGCCGCACGGTGACGGCCACGTCCCGCGCCACCACCGGCAGGGGCGCGTTCGGCTTCGTCACGGTCACCTCGACGGCCACGACGCGTTCGTCCTCGAGGCAGCGGGACGCGACCCGTCCGGCCACGGTCTCGATGAGGTCGCACGGCTCGCCGGAGATGATCGCCGCGACGTCGCCCGCCAAGGTGCCGTAGTCGACCGTGTCGTCGAGCCGATCCGACGCGGCGGCCGGGGCCAGGTCGAGGTCGATCGCGACGTCGACGACGAACCGCTGGCCGTGCTCGCGCTCGTGCGGCAGCACGCCGTGGTGCCCAAACGCCTCGATGCCGGCGAGCCTGATGCGATCCACCGCCGCCCCTCCGCTCACGCCGTCGCGACGGCGTCGGCGACCGCGACGGCCCGCGCGGTCGCGGCGACGTCGTGCACCCGTATGAGCCGCGCGCCGGCGGCGGCGGCCAGCGCACCCGCCGCCAGCGACCCCTCGAGCCGATCCGCGGGCTGCTCCACGCCGGTAAGGCGCCCGATGAACGACTTGCGGGACGCCCCGACGAGCACGGGGCGGCCGAGCGAGGTGAACTCCCGCAGCCGTCGCAGCAGCACGAGGTTGTGCTCGACGGTCTTGCCGAACCCGATCCCCGGGTCGACCACGACGCGCCCGGGTGGCAGCCCGAGCTCGTCGAGCCACATCAGTCGCCGGGCGAGGAAGTCGTACACCTCCCCCACGACGTCGTCGTAGGCCGGCGCGTCCTGCATCGTCTGAGGAGTGCCCTGCATGTGCATCAGCACGTACGGCACGCCGAGGTCGGTGACGGTGGGGATGAGGTCGTCGTCGAGCCGGCCGGCCGACACGTCGTTGACGAGTCTGGCGCCGGCCTCGACGCCCGCGCGAGCCACGGCCGCCTTGGTCGTGTCGACCGAGACCGCGATGCCGTCGGCGGCCAGGCCCTTGACCACGGGGACGACGCGGGCCAGCTCCTCGTCGACGTCGACCGGGACGGCGCCGGGGCGCGTCGATTCGCCGCCGACGTCGATCAGCTCGGCGCCGGCGGCGGCCATGGCCCGCCCGGCCTCGACCGCGTCGGCCGGGTGGCCGTCGCCGGCGAAGTGGACGCCGCCATCGGAGAACGAGTCGGGCGTGACGTTCAGCACGCCGACGATCACCGGGCGCTGCGAGGTGGGCAGGACCCCGGCCGGCGTGACCAGGTCCGGCGCGCCCGCCAGCCAGGCCTCGACCGCGGGCTCGACCGCCCGACGGGCGAGGTCGGCGAGCTCGGCCCCGCCGACACGGCCGGCCGCGTCGATGAGCCGTGACGGCACGGCCGTGACCACCAGCCGCTCGCCCCACCGTCTGGACACGCCGCGCGCCGCCGCGACGGCGTCGGCAACCTCGTCGGCCTGCGGCAGCCGGGACACCGCCAGCCGGGCCGGCCCGCCCTCGGGCACGAGCGTCGCGTCCTCGACGCGCACGATCGGCAGGGGTGCGGGCACGTGACGGCTCCCGTTGGGCTGACGGGGCGAGCCTACGCCGCGCGTCACATCACTGGCGGGTGATGCCCCCGAAGCAGCGACAGCGCCTCGCCGCGCGTCCGCGGGTCGCTGCGGAAGCGGCCCCGGACCGTCGAGGTGACGGTTTCGGCTCCGGGCTTGCGGATGCCCCGCATCTCCATGCAGAAGTGGCGGGCCTCGAGGACGACCATGACGCCGGCGGGCTCGAGTGCGCGCTCGAGCACGTCGGCGATCATCATCGTGAGCCGCTCCTGGAGGCCGGGACGCTTGGCGCAGACGTCCACGAGCCGGGCGAGCTTGGACAGGCCGGTCACCTGCCCCTTGTCGTTGGGGAGGTAGGCGACGTGGGCGTGGCCGACGAAGGGCAGCATGTGGTGCTCGCACATGGACGCGAACGGGATCTCGCGCATCATGACCATCTCATCGTGTGCCTCGTCGAACACGACCGACAGCACGTCGGACGGGTCGACCAGCAGGCCCGCGAAGATCTCGTCGAACTCCCGCGCGACCCGCGCCGGCGTCCCGGCGATCCCGGGCCGGTCGGGGTCCTCACCGATGGCCTCGAACAGCAGCCGGACCGCCTGTTCGATCTTGTCGTGATCGAACAGGCCATTGGGCTCGACGCCGGTGATGTCGTCCACGTGCCTTCAACGCCTCCGCTCGGGGTGGGAAACGTGGCACATACAAGCCCGTCGTGACGGCGCCACGCAATGTGGCCCGGCCGAACGCCGGTGGCCGGCTACCCGCGACGATCCGGGTCGGCCTCGTCGGCCGCTGCGCCGGCGGGCTCGTCGGTGGCCCCGTCCGCTCCGCCCGCCTGGCCGTTGCCACGGGCGCGCCCGTTGTTCGCGGGGTCGAGCCGGCGCAGCGCCCGGATGACGGCGGCGGGCTCGTCGCGGACCGGCGCGACCAGTGCCCGGCTCGGGCGCGGCCGGATGTCGGCGAAGATGTCCGCGAGCATCTGGCCGTCGACCGTCTCGTGCTCGAGCAGCGCTTCCGCGAGCCGTTCGAGCACGTGGGTGTTCTCGACCAGGATCTCGAGCGCCTCGTCGTGCGCCTCGTCGATGAGGTGGCGCACCTCCTGGTCGATCTGGTAGGCGACCTGGCCCGAGTAGTCGGCCTGGTGGCCGAGGTCACGGCCGAGGAACGGCTGCGAGTCCTTCTGCCCGAGGGTCATGGGACCGAGCCGGTCGCTCATCCCGTACTGGGTGACCATCTCCTTGGCGGTGCTGGTCGCCTTGCGGATGTCGTCGCCGGCGCCGGTGGTGATGTCGCCGATCTTGAGCTCCTCGGCGACGCGGCCGCCGAGCATCACCGCGAGCCGGTCGATCAGCTCGGCCCGGGCAACGAGGTACTTGTCCTCGGTCGGCAGCTGCATCGTGAAGCCGAGCGCCTGGCCCCGCGGGATGATCGTGATCTTGTGCACCGGGTCGGCGTTGGGCAGGGCGTGGCCGACGATCGCGTGCCCCGCCTCGTGGTAGGCGACGGTGGCCTTCTCGTTGTCGCCCATGAGCCGGGTCTTGCGCTCCGGGCCGGCGATGACGCGCTCGATCGACTCCTGGAGCTCGGCCATCGAGATCTCCTGCTTGCCGAACCGCGCGGCGAGCAGGGCGCCCTCGTTGACGAGATTGGCGAGGTCGGCGCCGGTGAACCCGGGGGTCGAACGCGCGAGCACCGACAGGTCGACGTCGTCGGCCATCGGCTTGCCGCGGGCGTGGACCTTGAGGATCGCCTCGCGGCCGACGAGGTCGGGCCGGTCGACCACGATCTGGCGGTCGAAGCGCCCCGGCCGCAGCAGGGCCGGGTCGAGGATGTCCGGGCGGTTGGTGGCCGCGATCAGGATCACCGCGGTGCGCACGTCGAAGCCGTCCATCTCGACGAGCAGCTGGTTCAGGGTCTGCTCGCGCTC
>CAZSQF010000102.1:0-9141 GCA_964608935.1 uncultured Actinomycetota bacterium
GTCTGGTTCGCGATGATCGGCCTGCTGCTCAACGTGCACATGCGGCGCTTCTGACCCGCTGGACGTCGCGGAGGGTGCCCATGGCCGTACGGACAGTGGTGCGGGGACGGGTGCTACCCTTCGGCGTAGTCGGACGGACGGCAGGCCCTCGAGCCGTGCGCGACCGGTCCGCGTCCCGCGCCCATCTCGGCGCACCACCGGGCCGTCGGTCGGTGGCAACGGCGTCCGCGGGTCGACCTCGGAGGTTTCATGCTCGGTAGCGCACCTGCCACCAGCCTCCCCACCGCACCGCCGCGGGGCTCGCGGACGGACTTCCGGCTCGGGGGAGCGGACGCGACCGTGCCACCGAGCTACTGGGGCGCGCTCGAGGAGCTCCTGACCGACGTCACGAAACCGGCGCAGTACGTCGGCAGCGAGCACAACCAGTCCGTGACCGACTGGCGGGCCGCCGAAACCCGCTGGCTGCTGTGCTACCCGGACACCTACGAGGTCGGCCAGCCCAACCAGGGCATCCAGATCCTCTACGAGGTCCTCAACGACCGGGCGACGGCGTTGGCCGAGCGTGCCTACGCCCCCTGGGTCGACCTCGAGGAACGGATGCGCGAGGTCGGCATCCCCGCCTTCTCGCTCGAGCACCACTATCCGCTGTGGGCCTTCGACGTCTTCGGCGTGACCCTGCCCCACGAGCTCGGCCACACCAACCTGGTCAACCTGCTCGATCTCGGGTGCGTCCCGCTGCGATCGGCGCAGCGCACCGCCGAGGACCCGATCGTGCTGGTCGGCGGCCACGCTGCCTACAACCCCGAGCCGCTCGCACCCTTCATCGATGCGGCGGTCATGGGTGACGGCGAGGAGGTGACGCTCGAGGTCGACGACGTCGTGCGCCGGTGGAAGCGCGACCAGCCGGGCACCGCCGACCGCCATGACCTGCTCCGCCGGCTCGGGCAGGTGGACGGCGTGTACGTCCCCGCCTTCTACGCCCCCCGTTACCACGACGACGGGCGGCTCAAGCAGACGGTGCCGGTCGAGCCGGGCATGCCCCCGATCGTGCCGAAGCGGACCGTGCAGGACCTCGAGGAGTGGCCCTACCCGCGCAAGCAGATCGTGCCGATGACCGAGACGGTGCACGAGCGTTTCAGCGTGGAGATCTTCCGTGGCTGCACCCGCGGGTGCCGCTTCTGCCAGGCGGGGATGATCACCCGCCCGGTGCGCGAGCGCAGGCCCGAGACGATCCAGCGGCTGGTCGAGGAGGGCGTGCGCGACACCGGCTTCGAGGAGGTGGGGCTGCTCAGCCTGTCGAGCGCGGACCACTCCGGCATCGGCCCCCTCGCACGGGACCTGGCGGACTCCTACGAGGGCACCGTCACGTCGCTGTCGCTGCCGTCGACGCGCGTGGACGCGTTCAACGTCACGTTGGCCAACGAGCTGTCCCGCAACGGCCGGCGCACAGGCCTGACGTTCGCGCCAGAGGCCGGCAGTGAGCGCCTGCGCAGGGTGATCAACAAGGTGGTGTCGGAGGCCGACCTGCTCAACACCGCGGAGATCGCCTTCTCGCAGGGCTGGCGGCACATGAAGCTCTACTTCATGGTTGGGCTTCCGACCGAGACCGACGAGGACGTGCTCGCGATCGCCGATCTCGGCATCCGTGCCTACGAGGTCGCGCGCAAGCACGGCAAGGGCAACAAGGTCACGATCTCGGTCGGGGGGTTCATCCCCAAGCCCCACACCCCCTTCCAGTGGGCCGCGCAGGACCCCCCGGAGGAGATCGGCCGCAAGCTCGGCCTGATCCGCCACGCCATCAAGGACCACCGCGGGCTGAAGCTGCGCACCAACGACCCTGAGGAAGGGGTCATCGAGGGCCTGCTGTCGCGCGGCGACCGGCGCGTCGCCGACGTCGTGGAGCGCGCCTGGGAGCTCGGTGCCCGCTTCGATGGCTGGCACGAGATGCCGACGCTCGACACGTGGCGGCAGGCGCTCGACGACACCGGCGTCGAGCTCGACTGGTTCTCGTACCGTGAGCGTGACGAGCGCGAGGCGCTGCCGTGGGATCATCTCGACAGCGGCCTCGAGAAGACCTGGCTGTGGCAGGACTGGCAGGATGCGCTGTCGGGTCGCGAGCTCGACGACTGCCGCTGGTCGCCCTGCTACGACTGCGGGGTGTGCCCCAGACTCGACATCTGGCACGACACCGGCCACGACGAGAGCCGGCGCAGCCTGCCCATCGTGCCGAGCGGGCTCGGCGGCTCCGACGACCTGCCGACCGCACCGGAACGCTACGCCGCTGGCGACTGACGCCAGCGCACCGACCAGATACCGACGACACCGACGGGAGGCGCCGTGCCACCGCAGCGGCTGCGCATCCGCTGGACCAAGCTCGGTCGTGTGCGGTTCGTGTCCGCGCGCGACCTCAGCTCGGTCTGGGAGCGGGGCCTGCGCCGCGTCGACCTCCCCATCGCGTACTCAGAGGGCTTCACGCCCCATGCGAAGGTGTCGTTCCCGGACGCCCTGCCGGTGGGCTACGAGTCCACGGGTGAGTACGCCGAACTGACCTTCGCCGCTCCGATCGTCCCGGACCGGGACCTCGGGCGGCTGTCCGCGACCCTCCCCGAGGGCATGGACATCCTGACCTACATGGAGGTGCCGGGTGGCGGCGCGCGGAAGCTCGCGCACATGCTGCCGGCCACCCTCTGGGAGCTCACCTGGCCTCCGGCCGACACGGCCGAGCTGTCCGAGCTCCTCCGGCGCCGGAGCGACCAGCTGCTGGCGGCCGAGCACGCCGAGGTCGTGCGTCACCGTCCCGACGGTGACCGGGCCATCGACGTCCGGCCGGCCCTGATCGCTCTCGCCACGACGACGCGTCGCAGCCCGGACGGAGGCGACGCCTACACCGTCCTTCGCGCGGTGCTTCGCAACGACGGCCCCACCGTGAGACCGCCCGACCTGATGAACGCATTGTCGGATGACGTCGCTCCACCCCGATCCGTACGCCGGGTCGCCCAGGGAGCATCCGTCGCCGACGGCCTGCGTGAGGCCCTGAGTGGCCAGGTCGAACGATTGGTCCCGGACGTCGACGCTGAGGCCGCCTGACCACAAAGCGAGCCATCCCAGTGACCGATCCCACCGACCACACCACCGACCGACCCGACTCCCGCAGCGACAACGACGATTCCTCCACCGCGCCGGCCACCGTCCGGACGCGCAGCCGGACGCGCACGAGGTCCGGCGGCCAGACCGGCCGCGAGCCGGCGCCCCGGGACCGCGCGTCGCGCTCCGATGCCGGCGGGGATGCAACGACCGACACGTCCGACCGCGCCGGGTCGCGTGACGCCGACGGGCGCGGCGCCTCGGACGACTCCGGGCGCGGCGGCAAGCGTCGTCGCCGCGGCCGCCGGGGGCGCGGCGGCAAGCGCCGCGGCAGGTCGGGCGCGGACGCCCCACGCCGCTCCGACGACGAAGCCCAGGGCGAGCCGTCGGCCCGCAAGGACCAGTCCGACGAGCCCGCCTCCGCCGACGACGGCGGGGTCGCCGAGGCGATGGCCAAGGGCGGCACCCGGATGGCCGCCAAGCGCACCCGGCGAAGCGACGGGGGCAACGGCCGCAACCGCCGCGAGCGCCCCGGCGGCGTCCCGGAGGAGGTGCGCCGCGCGATCCTCGAGGGCCCCCCGCGAACGATGCTCGTCACGGCTCGCGAGGACCGCACCCAGATCGCCGTGCTCGAGGACCGGACCGTGGTCGAGCACTACGTCACGCGCAAGGAGGACGTGACCTACGTCGGCAACATCTACATGGCCCGGGTCCAGAACGTCCTGCCGGGCATGGAGGCGGCGTTCCTCGACATCGGCAAGGGCCGCAACGGGGTGTTGTACGCCGGCGAGGTCCTCTACGACGAGCTCGACCTCGAGGAGGGCGTTGACGAGCGCATCGAGAACGTCCTCAAGCCCGGCCAGAAGGTGCTCGTGCAGGTCACCAAGGACCCGATGGGGTCCAAGGGGCCGCGGCTGACGATGCACCTGTCGCTGGCGGGTCGCTACATGGTGCTCGCGCCCAACTCCGACGTGTTCGGGATCTCGCGCAAGCTCACCGACAAGGAGCGCGATCGCCTGCGCAAGGTGGTCAAGCAGGTCAAGCCCGACGAGCACGGTGTGATCGTGCGCACCGCTGCCGAAGGAGCCACCGACGAACAGCTCCGGGCAGACCTCGAGCGCCTGCTGGCGAAATGGGACAAGGTCGAGGAGGCCGTGAAGGACGCGAAGGTGCTCACGGCCGTCTACGAGGAGCCACCGCTGGTCGTCAAGGTGATCCGTGACAACTTCGGGCCGGAGTTCGAGCGCTGCATCGTCGACGACGACGCGCTCTACCACCAGGTCCGTGACTACCTCGAACAGGTCGCCCCCGAGCTGCTGGGCAAGGTCGAGCTGTACGGCGCCCCGACCGCGGACGCCCGTGCACGCGCCGCCGGCGCGCCGGCGGTCGACCTCGACGCGGCCGAGGCCGGCGCCGCCCCCGAGGACGTCGACGTCGACGCGGCTGCGGCGCGGCGCGAGGAGCTCCCGGCGCTGTTCGACGCCTACGACGTCACCGAGCAGCTGCGCAAGGCGATGAACAAGAAGGTGTGGCTGCCCTCGGGTGGGTACCTGATCATCGAGACCACCGAGGCGATGAAGGTCATCGACGTCAACACGGGCAAGTTCACCGGCGGCGCCGACACCAACCTCGAGGAGGTGGTCCTGAAGACCAACCTCGAGGCCGCCGAGGAGATCGTGCGCCAGCTGCGCCTGCGCGACATGGGCGGGATCATCGTCATCGACTTCATCGACATGCTGCTCAGGTCCAACCAGGACCAGGTCGTGCGCCGGCTCAAGCGCGAGCTGCTCCGCGACCGCACCAAGACCCGGGTGTCCGAGGTGTCCAAGCTCGGGCTCGTCCAGATGACGCGCAAGAACGTCAGCCAGGGCCTGATCGAGTCGTTCAGCCGTACCTGCGAGCACTGTGAGGGCCGCGGCCTGATCAGCGAGATCGACTGACCGACGTGCGGTGGGGAGCCCACGCCGCTCAAGATCGGCGGCTGCCGGCGCCGACAACACGAACAGGAGTACTGACGGACGCGGATCGCCGCGACCGACGTGCGAGCGGATGGCTGGTTCGTGGTCGAGGATACGCGGCGTGAGACGGCCGGGGTGACGACCCGGCTGATCGTTGCCTACGTGCGACGCCATCTCGGTGACGAGGGCGTGGCGCGGCTCCTGGCGCTCGCCGGCGAAACCCGTCCGGTCGAGGTGCTCGAGGATGAGCGATCGTGGTCCTCCTACGCGGCCAAGGTCGCCCTGTTCGAGGCTGCGGAGGCGCTCACGGGCGACCCATGGGTCGCCCGGCGCATCGGCGAGGCGCTCCTGGCGGAACAGCTCGGGGGACTGCTCCGGGTGGTGATCGGCGCGCTCGGCTCGCCCCAGCGCGTGCTCCAGAGCGTCGCCAGTGCCAACGTCAAGTTCTCGACCGTCGCCACGATGCGCGCCATCGAGACCAGGCCGGGACGGGCCGTGGTCGGCTATCGCCTCGAGGACGGCCATACCCCCAGCCGGCACGACTGTCGCTACACGCAGGGAGTCCTGACCCAGGTGACGGTCCTGTTCGGGCTACCACCGGCCACGATCGTCCATCCGTCCTGTCAGGCCGAGGGCGCCGACGAGTGCATCTACGAGGTCACCTGGCCGCTGTGGCGGTCCTGGCTGCGCCGGTGGCTGCCAGGGCGACGTGACGGGCTGTCGGGTGAGCTCGCCGTGCTGCGGGAACGGGTCGTGGACATCGAGCGCACGGTTGCCGATGTGGTTTCGTCCCAGGATCTCGACGCCGTGCTGCGCAGCATCGCGGCCAGGTCCAGCGCGGCGGTCCGGGCCCAGCGACACCTCCTGGCGGTCGAGCTCCACGAGGGCGGCCGCCAACGGGTCCACAGCGACGGCTTCACGGCCAAGGAGGCCGAGCGGCTCGGGCGTGAGATCCTCGCCGGCAGCAGTGCGCCCCCGGAGGGGTACGAGCAGCTGGCGGCACAGGTCGCCTCGGCGCATCGGCGCTATGGCTGGCTGGTGGCCTACCTGCCGTCGGGCAAGGGCTTCCTGCCACTCGAGGCGGAGCACCTGCATGCCTACGCCCGTCTCGCGGCCGTGGCGCTCGACGCGGCCACGGCCCTCGACGAGGCGCGTCGGGGCGAGTCGATGAGCGAGGCCCTCCTCACCCTGGGGCAGGAGCTCGGCCACCAGCACGACGAGGCCGCGGTCGCGCAGCGGGTGGTCGAGGCCGTACCGAGCGTCGTTGGAGCGGACCGGGGGTCGCTGCTCCTGTGGGACGCGGAGCGCCAGTGCCTGCGGACCGTGGCCGTGCACTGCTTCGGCCGACAGCGCGAGGCGGCACTGCGGCTGGAGGTCACCACCGACGACACCCCCGAGCTCGAACGTCTGCTCGCCGACCCGCAGCCGCGGATCTTCACGCCGGAGGTCGACGACCCGTGGATCCGGGACGTGCTCGACAGCTTCGACGCGCGGACCCTGGTCGCTGTCCCGGTGGTGTCCCGGGGCGAGTTGCTGGGTGTCGTCCTCGCGAGCTGGGTCCGCGGCGGTGCAGCGATGCCTGCCGACGCCGAGGTCGTGCGAGGCCTGACGAGCCTCGCGGAGCAGGCCGGCATCGCCCTGTCGGGACTTCGACTGCTGGAGCGGACGCGACATCAGGCGACCCACGACACCCTCACCGGGCTCGCCGGGAGGGCGCTGTTCCACGACCGCGTCGAGCAGGCGCTGGCCGCGTCCCGGCGATCCGGCCGGACGGCGGCCGTCTGCTTCATCGACCTCGACTGCTTCAAGGCCGTGAACGACCATCTCGGGCACGCCGCGGGGGACAAGCTGCTCGTCCAGGTGGCCGACCGGATCCGGGCGACGTTGCGCGACAGCGACAGCGCCGCGCGGATGGCGGGTGACGAGTTCGCGGTCCTCCTGCGCGATCTCGCCGACCCGGGGGACGCCAGCACGGTCGCGGCGGGCCTCGTGGCCGTGCTCGTCCGCCCGTACAACATCGACGGCGTGACCGTGGAGGTCGGAGCCAGCATCGGTGTCGCACTCGGCCCCGGCCACGGCGTGCCGCCCAACCAGCTGCTCCAGGCCGCGGACGCGGCCATGTACGACGCCAAGGCGGAGGGCAACACCTACCGGGTCTGGGCGCCGGACCTCGTCCGTCCCCTCGGTCGCAGCCGTTCGCTGGCCGCAAACCCCGGCCGTTAGGTCACGGCGCGCGCCCGTATCCTCGACAACGCTGAGCGCACGTGCCAGACTTGGTGCGTCAAGCACAACCGTTGCGCTCAGCACAACTAGTCGGTCGAGTCGGGGGCGTCGTACGGTCGTGCGCCGCCCCGGCGCCAGGGGAGGCTGCATGCGTCTGCTGTTCGCGGACCGGTTTCCGCAGGCACAGCGTCAACGCCTCGGCGAGCTCGGGCACGACGTCACCTACGAGCCCGAGGTCGGCAGCGACGGGCTCGCAGACCTCGTCGCGGACCACGACGTGCTCGTCGTGCGCAGCACCCGCGTGCCCGACGACGTGGTTGCGGCCGGCACGGGGCTCCAGCTGATCATCCGGGCCGGATCCGGCACCGACACGATCGCCAGCGACGCCGCTGCGGCGCGTGGCGTGGCGGTGTGCAACGTGCCGGGACGCAACGCCATCGCCGTGGCCGAGCTCGCGTTCGCGCTGCTGCTCGCCATCGACCGCCGGCTGCCGGACCAGGTCGCGGACCTGCGTGCCGGCCGGTGGCGCAAGCAGGAGTACCAGCAGGCGGGCGGCATCGCCGGACGGCACGTCGGGATCATCGGCCTCGGGGACATCGGCCTGGCCTTCGCCGAGCGTGCGGCCGCGTTCGGCTGTCGCCTCCATGCGGTCGAACGGTCGAGCCGTGCCCCCGCGACGCAGGAACGGGTCGAACGGCTCGGCATCGACCTCGTCACCGATCTCGAGGCGCTGGCCACCACCTGCGACGTGCTGTCGTTCCACGTCCCCCTGCGACCGGACACGCGCGCCCTCATCGGCCCCCCGTTGCTCGATCACGTGGGTCCGGGAACGATCCTGATCAACACCGCCCGGGGCGAGCTGGTCGACGAGGACGCGCTCCTCGCCGCGATCGACGCCAAGGACCTGCGCGTCGGACTCGACGTCTACCCCGACGAACCGTCCGCCGGGACCGCCGAATACACCTCCAGGCTCGCGGCTCACCCGAGGGTCTACGGCACGCACCACGTCGGGGCGTCGACCGATCAGGCGCAGGACGCCATCGCCGACGAGGTCGTCGACATGGTCGAGGCGTTCTCGCAGGGCGAGGTGCGCCATCAGGTCAACGACGTCGAGCTCACCTCGTCGGAGCGCCGGTGAGCTCGGTCGAACAGCTCGCGCCCCGCCTCGACCTGCGGCCGGCCGACCTGCACGTCGTGGCGGCGGACGTCGCGGCCAGGGTGGTCGCTCCGGCGGCCGACGCGATCACCGCCGGTGAGCGCGACCGGCTCGCCGACGCGGAGCCGCTGAGCCTGCTCCGGGTCCTCGGCCCCGAGGGGCAGGACGGCGCGGACGCCGGGCGCGTGGCCGGCGATCGCATCCGGGAGCTCGTCGCCGCCGGCCGGTTCGTCCCGGTCGGTGAGGTCCTCGCCTTCCACGAGCTGCGCCGCGACGACCACCGCCAGCTCGGGTTGGTCGCCGAGGTGCCCGTCGCCCACTGTGATGATGGGATCGTGCGCCCGCACGAGGCGACGCGCCGCCACCACGAGCAGACGCTGGCCGCCTTCGTGGCCGCCGCCGGGATGGACGTGAGCCCGGTGGCGCTGACCTACCGCGCCCGACCGGAGATCGACGAGCTCGCAGCGGCCGTGACCGCGGGCCCGCCCGACCTCGACGTGGTGGGCTGGGGCGAGCTCGGCCACCGGGTCTGGATCGTCCGCGATCCGGGCATCGTCACACAGCTGCGCCAGGCCTTCGCCGATGTCGAGCAGCTGACGATCGTCGACGGCCACCATCGGGTTGCCGCCGCCCGCCGGCGCTCGGCCGGCCACCCCGCCGACACCACGTTCCTCGCGGCGCTGTTCCCCGACCGGGACCTGTCGTTCGCCGGCTACGACC
>CAZSQF010000103.1:0-6262 GCA_964608935.1 uncultured Actinomycetota bacterium
GCGCTGATCTCCGCCGACCGGGCCAACATCGAGCTGCCCTGGAAGCGCGCGACCGCGATCGACCTCGCCGGCCGCGACGTGCTCCAGGCGGTGCAGGTCAGCGTCAACCCCAAGGTGATCGAAACGCCACGCGTGGCGGCCGTCGCCAAGGACGGTATCCAGGTCGTGGCGGTGGCCCGCGTGACGGTCCGCGCGAACATCGAGCGGCTGGTCGGCGGCGCCGGCGAGGAGACCATCATCGCTCGCGTCGGCGAGGGCACGGTGTCGTCGATCGGATCGGCCGACACCCACAAGGACGTCCTGGAGAACCCGGACGGCATCTCCAAGCGGGTGCTCGAACGTGGCCTCGACGCGGGCACCGCCTTCGAGATCCTGTCGATCGACATCGCCGACGTCGACATCGGCCGCAACATCGGCGCCGAGCTCCAGACCGCACAGGCCGAGGCCGACAAGAACATCGCCCAGGCCAAGGCCGAGGAGCGCCGCGCCATGGCGGTCGCTCACGAGCAGGAGATGCGCGCGGCGGTCGTCGAGGCCGAGGCGGACGTCCCACGGGCCCTTGCGGAGGCGCTTCGCAGCGGCAACCTCGGCGTCATGGACCACTACCGCATGGAGAACGTGCAGGCCGACACGCGGATGCGCGGATCGCTCGCCGACGACGACACGTGACCCGACAACGCTCGTCGTCCACCGGCAGGAGGCACCACGATCAGCTCCCACCTCCCCCCTCGCGGAGACGCTGACACGACGCCGCCCCGGCAGGCACCGGCGCCCCCACCCCGACAACCACCGGCGGCCCCACCGAGCCCGCCCCCGGCCCGCTCGCCACGATCCGGGTCCACCCGCGACCGCCTGCGGGCCCGGCTGCGGTCGCGGACGGAGGTCCGCGACGCCTTCCTGCTCCACGAGATCCTCGGATCGCCGGTCGGGCTGCGTCGTGGACACGAGGATCCACCGGCAGGACCCTGATGCGGTCCGAGGTCACACCCGGCTCGTAGGCTGGCCGGCATGCGCATCCTCCACACCTCCGACTGGCACGTGGGCCGCACCATCCGCGGCCGCAGTCGTGCGGACGAGCACCGGGCCGCGCTGGGCGAGATCGCGGGCGTGGCACACGACCGCGACGTCGACCTCGTCCTCGTCGCCGGCGACCAGTTCGACACCGGCGCCCCGTCCGCCGAGGCCGAGGCGATCGTCTACCGGGCGCTGCTCGACCTGGCGGCCACCGGCGCCCAGGTCGTCGTGCTGGCCGGCAACCACGACAACGCACGCCGGTGGGCGGCGGTCCGGCCACTGCTCGAGCTCGGCAACGTGCACCTGGCCGCCCAGGTCGCCCGCCCGGACCGCGGCGGGGTGCTGGACCTGCCGACCCGGTCGGGCGAGGTCGCCCGCGTCGCCCTGATCCCGTTCCTGTCACAGCGGTCGGTCGTCACGGGCGACCAGCTGATGGGGCACGGCGCCGACCAGCACGCCAGCACCTACGCCGACCGGGCGCGCCGGATCATCGCGACACTGACCGAGGACTTCGGCTCGGGCGACACGGTCGACATCGTCACGGCGCATCTGACCGTCGCCGGTGGTGGTCCCCCACAGCTGGGTGGCGGCGAGCGGGCGGCGCAGACGATCTTCGACTACGTCGTCGCGCCGCAGGCGTTCCCACCGACGGCGCACTACGTCGCGCTGGGGCACCTCCACCTCCCTCACCAGGTCCCCGGGCCGGCGCCCACGTGGTACTGCGGCTCGCCGCTGCACCTCGACTTCGGCGAGGCGGACCGGGGCCCGAAGGCCGTGCTGGTGGTCGAGGTCTCGCCGGACACCCCGGCCCGGGTCGAGACGGTCCCGCTCGCCTCCGGCCGGCGCCTGCGCACGCTGCGCGGCACGCTCGACCAGGTGCTCGCGGCGGGTGGCGACTCCGGCGACGACCTGCTCCGCGTCATCCTCGACGAGCCGCCGCGCCCGGGGCTGGCCGACGAGGTCCGCGCGGTCCTCCCCGACGCGGTCGATGTCACGGTGGCGCCGCAGGAGCGCGACGGCGACGACCAGGACCAATCCTTCGACGCGCAGGCGCTGCACCGGTCGCCGGTCGCGCTGTTCGACGACTACCTCGCCGACCAGGGCGTGACGGACGAGCGCCTGTCCGCGCTGTTCCGGCGGCTGCTCGACGAGGTCCAGGCCGACGATGCCGAGGATGACGTGGCGTGAGGCCGATCCGCATCGAGATGGAGGGATTCGGGTCGTTCCGCGACGCGACGGAGGTCGATCTTGCCGACGTCGACCTGTTCGTGCTCGCCGGCGCGACGGGGAGCGGCAAGACCACCATCATCGAGGCGGCCGTCTTCGCCCTGTACGGGACCGTGCCGCGCTACGACGACCGTCGGCTCGTCGCACCCGCCATCAACCAGAACCGCAACGAGGCGCGGGTGCGGCTCACGTTCGGTGTCGGTGACCGCACCTTCGAGGCGACCCGGGTGGTGCGCCGGCGCGACAGCGGGGCGACCACCAAGGAGGCTCGGCTCGAGGAGGTCACCGGCGGCGGGCAGCGCACGCTCGCCGGCAGCGCCGACGAGCTGACGGCAGCGGTCGGCGACCTTCTCGGCCTGTCGTTCGACCAGTTCACACGGTCGGTGGTCCTGCCGCAGGGCGCCTTCGACCGCTTCCTGTTCGCGAAGCCGTCCGAACGTGCGGACCTGCTCGTGCAGCTGCTCGACCTCGGCGTCTACGAGGACATCGGCAAGCGTGCTCGGGCGGTCGCGGCGGCGACCGAGGGACGGGCCGGCGAGCTCGAGCGTCGGCTCGAGGGCGAGCTGGCGGCAGCCACCGAGCCGGCTCGCGCACAGGCCGAGGCCCGCCTCGGCGAGCTCGACGCGCTGGTGCGCCGGTGCGACGAGGCCCAGCCCGAGCTGGACGCGATCCGCGACGAGGGCGCACGGCTCCGGGAGCTGGCCAACCAGGCCGCCACGGACCGGGACGCCCTGGCCGCGCTCGCACCTCCGTCGGGACTCGACGAGCTGTCCCAGGAGCTCACGTCCACCGCCGATGCGCTGGCTGCGGCCGAGGCGCGACTCGAGGAGGCCACCGCTGCGGTCGCAGCCGCCGGGAGTGCGCTGGACGACCTGCCCGATCCGGACACCCTCGGCGAGCTTCGACGGGTCGACGAGGAGCTCGCCCGGCTCGCCGACGAGCGACAGACGGCCGAGGCCGGGCTGGTCACCGCCCGCACGGCCGCCGCGACCGCCGCCGACGCCGAGCGGGCTGCGGCAGAGTCGGTGGACCGGGCGCGGGAATCCCTCCACAGCGCCCATCGCCACGAACTGGCCCAGACGCTGGCCCGACGGCTCGAGCCGGGGGACGACTGCCCGGTGTGCGGCGCCCGGATCGACGTGCTCCCCGAGCACGGCGAGGCGACGGCGACCACGCGCGCCGAACAGGATCTCGCGGCCGCGGAGCGCGACCTCGAGGCCGCACGCGCCGCGCGTAGCGAGGCCGACCGAAAGGTGGCCGTGACCGAGACCACGGTCTCGGCCGCCGCGGAGCACGAGGGCACCCTGACCCGGCGCCGCCAGGAGCTGCTGACCCGTCATGGCCTGCCCGACGACGCCGATCGGCTGGCCGACCTCGCCACCAGGCTCGCCGCCGCCCGCGACGCGGATCGCCGCGCCCGCGAGCAGGAGCAGGCGGCCCGCAAGGAGCGGTCCGACGCGGCCGCCGATGCCGAACGCGTGCACCGACGTGCCAGCGCAGCGCGCGACGAGCTGGACACGGCGCGCCAGCGCGTCGCGCGCCTGGAGCCGCCGAAGGTCGACCCGGACGACCTCCCGGGCGCCTGGACCACGCTGCTGGACTGGGCACGGGAGCGCCGTCCCGTGGCCGACGAGGCCGCCCGCCGGGCACAGGCCGAGATCGACGATGCGCTGCGTCGCTACCGCGAACTGGAGTCGTCCCTGCGCGCCGACTGCGCCGCCGCCGGCGTCGAGGTGGCTGCCGACACGACGCCGGCGGTCGCGGTGGCCCGGGCGCGCACGACCGCGGAGCACCGACTCCGGGAGCTGGAGCAGGCCCTGGCGACGGCCGCCGAGGCACGCGCCGAGCTGCGCGCCGCCCGTGACGAGCAGGTCGTGGCCAGCGACCTCGGCCGCCATCTGCGCGCCGACGCGTTCGAGCGCTGGCTGCTGGCCCGGGCGCTGCGGCTGCTCGTCGCCGGGGCGTCGACGATCCTGCGTGACCTGTCGTCGGGCGGGTACTCGCTGGCGCTGGACGACACGAACCAGTTCCTCGTCGTCGACCACCGCAATGCCGACGAGCCCCGCACGGTGCGCAGCCTGTCCGGTGGCGAGCGGTTCCTCGCGTCGCTCGCGCTGGCGCTGGCGCTCGCCGACCACGTCGCCCAGCTCGCCGCGGAAGGGGCGGCGCGGCTCGAGTCGCTGTTCCTCGACGAGGGGTTCGGCACGCTCGACGCCAGCACGCTCGACACGGTGGCCGGGGCGATCGAGGAGCTCGGGTCACGTGGCCGGATGGTCGGGGTCATCACCCACGTGCGCGACCTGGCCGAACGGCTTCCGGTCCGCTTCGAGGTGCGTCGCGGTCCGACGGGTTCCACGGTCGAGCGGGTGGACCAGGACGGGCGCGAGCTGGCCGACACCGATGCGCGGGACGAGCCGGTCGGTCGCGCCACCGGCGGCGAGGACGCCGCGTGACCGGCCGGCTCGTGGTCGCGGGATGGTCACCCGAGCCGAGCGGTGCGGGCGCCGGCGAGGAGCATCTGCCGACCGCGCCGGGGGACGTGGACGTCACCGTCGAGCGGCCGGAATCCGACTGGGCGCCCATGACGGTCGCCACGACGCCGCCGGTGCCGATCCGTTTCGTCGACGGGGTCCGCCGGATCGAGACCGCCCTGTCCCACATCCCGGACGGCGACGAGTCGCCACGTGACGGCCTGGCGGTCTCGCTCGCGGCGGGATCGGTCCGCTGCGAGGGGTCACGGGCCGAGATCACCACGGCGCAGGTGCAGCGCCTCCTCGTCGCTCCCAGCGGCTTCCCGACGCTCGAGACGCGCGTCGGCGCGTTCGAGGCCCGAGCCGTGGCCGACGACGACCCCGACGCGCTGCGACGCGGGACCCAGGAGCGGCTCCGACGGCTCGAGCGGCGCGTGCTCGCCGACACCGACGATGCCGCCCTGGTGGTGGTCGACGGACCGCTCGACGGCACCATCGACCTGCCGCAGGCGATCGGCTACGTCAAGACGCACCACGTGGCCTACCTGCCCGAAACGGTGCGCGGTGTCGTCGCGGCGCTCGCTGCCGGGCAGCGCACGCCGCTGTTCCTGGCGCAGTCGGGGTGGACGCGGTTCTCGTGGTACCTGCGGCTGCCCCATGCCGGGCCGGGACCGTGGGCGGGTGTCGTGCGGTGCGAGTCGACCGCCGACGTCGACGTCACGGCGGCCGTGGCCCTGGCCGACCGCACCAGCGCGTTGCTGCCGCGGTTCGCGTCCCGCCCGCACAAGGACGCCCGCGCGCCCCAGAACCTCTACCCGATCGGGGGGCTCGAGCGGCACCTGCGACACCTGCTCGGCGACGCTGCCCATGTGCTGCGTGCGCTGCGCGTCGCGACCGCGTGAGCGGGCGAGCGGGTGACAGGCATCGGCTCGGGCGACAGCCGTCGGCACGAGCGCACACCTGTCACCCGCTCCTCCGGCTGTGCCCCACGCCGTCGGTGTGAGCCGGGAAGCACGGCCGCGGTGGGCCTATGACGCCTGGTGGGCAGAGAGCATCCACAGCTGCATCTCGAGGCTGCGCAGCACGCCGATGACGAGGTCCTCGCTGGCGAGGTCCGCGTCACCGAGCCCGTCGAGGCGCTCGCGGACCCGGCGGGCGACCTGCTCGACCCGGTCGGCCATCTGACCGATCGCGTCGGCCTGGTCGACCCAGCCGTCGGGGGCGGGATCAGCCGGCGAGTCGCCGGCGACCCGCTGGAGCCGCCCGTCGGGGACGACCCCGACCGCCGTCAGCCGCTCGGCCACCTCGTCGGCCCAGCTGCGGTACTCGTCCACGAGCTCGTCGAGGTGCTCGTGCACCGGCTTGAAGCGGTCGCCGACGACCGACCAGTGCAGCTGCTTGGCCGTGAGCTGGAGGTCGATCAGGTCGACCAGCAGCGGCTGGAGCCGGGCCGTGACGACCTCGCGCGCGGATTCGTCCAGGGTCGAGCGGACCGGAGGGGTGCGGGTCGTGCTCATGGGAAGACTCCTTGTCGTCGGCATGGTGCGACC